>CAXBKC010000582.1:0-1551 GCA_963975615.1 uncultured Oleiphilus sp. | reverse complement strand
ATGAAAATCTACTAGCTGTTGATGATGGGTTAAACCAGTCAAAAAGCGCAAAGGGTCCGGATAGATGGATGCCACCGAATAAAGATTACCATTGTGAGTACTTGAGCCACTGGAAGTATTTGATTGAGAAGTACAGCCTTTCCTATAGTGATAAGGGTGCTAGGAAATTTAATAAATTATATTCAAGCTGCAAATCTTAATGTTTCTGACCAAACATTTTTAATATAGTTTCTAGAAATGTAAAAGTCAGCACTGCCTCAACTATTGAAATAGAGGCGAACTAAAACGCAGAATTAGCAAGTAAGGCTCAGTCGTAAATGTGCCCAGACTGTGTGAAAACTCTTGATCAAGATTCGCTAATCATTAGAATATATTCTAGTAGTTAGATTAATCTTCTCGGAGTTATTCTCCATGTCTCGTTTCATTTCAGGCCAAGGCCGACATCAAGCCACTTTATTCCCAGAAGTATTGGATGATTTTATCTCCGTTGAGAACCCAGTTAAGGTTATTGACGTTTTCGTGAATGAGCTTGATTTGGAATCTTTAGGGTTTCAACAAATGGTGCCTAAAGGTACTGGTCGTCCAGGCTATCACCCCTCAACTATGCTAAAGCTCTATATTTACGGTTACCTCAACCGAATCCAGTCATCTCGTAGGCTGGAAAAAGAAAGTCACCGAAATGTTGAGTTGATGTGGTTATTGGAACGATTAACACCTGACTTTAAAACCATTGCTGATTTTAGAAAGAATAATGGCAAAGGGATTAAAAATACCTGTCGCCAGTTTGTTGAGTTATGCCGCCAATTAAATATGTTTGATGATTCCGTCTTTGCTATTGATGGAAGTAAATTTAAGGCGGTAAACAACAAGTCAAAAAATTACACACCCAGTAAAGTACAGTTCCATATTGATCGAGTCGAAAAGAGCATCCAAAAATACTTGGGCCAAATGGATGCCAAAGATAACGCTGAAAACGGTACAAGTAATACAGTTTCAGCATCTAAATTAGCATGGCTTAAGCAACGTTTAGTTGAGCTAAAGGAAATTAAAAAACAAGTGAATGAGCATCCTGATAAACAGGTGTCACAAACAGACCCAGATGCACGTTTAATGAAAACTCATCATATGGACCGGCAAGTTTGTTACAATGTCCAAAGTGCGGTTGATACAAAGCACCATCTTATTGTGAGTCATGATATTGTAATGACAACGGATAGAGGGCAACTCAGCCTAGTAGCAGAGCAAGTTCAGAAAACACTAGGAAAGAAGGATCTAACAATCATTGCCGATAAAGGCTACTTCAGTCGTCGAGATATTAAGGCCACGCAAGACCTTGGAATGACAGTTAATGTGCCACAAAGTAACACCTCAGGTTCGGCAAAAAAAGGGATATTCGACAAAGCACAGTTTCAATATGATGAGCTTCAGGATATCTATGTTTGCCCAGCTGGAAATGAACTACCGCATCGACGCAATGTTACTGAGGCGGGTCTTGAACAAAAAGTCTATGTCAATCAAATCGCCTGTAGAGACTGCAATATAAGATCAAAA
>CAXBKC010000581.1:0-1552 GCA_963975615.1 uncultured Oleiphilus sp. | reverse complement strand
CAATGTGAACTTAATGTCCTTATGCATACAAAGTAAGCGCGAGAGTGAATGCACAGTGCGACCATATTTTAAGTCACCCACCATGGCAATGTGCATGCCATCAATACCCATACCTGAATGGCTTAATTCTTTTTTGATGGTAAACAAGTCCAGCAAGGCTTGAGTTGGATGTTCATTTGGCCCATCACCGCCATTGATTACTGGCACTCGGCTGCCTTCAGCAAACTCTTTGACGGAGTAGGCATCTGGATGACGCATAGCAATTACATCAGAATAGGTCGAGAGCACTCGGGCGGTATCGTAAAGCGACTCGCCTTTAGATAATGACGATGATGCCATTCCTGTGGTTTCTCTTACATGTCCGCCAAGTAAATTGAAGGCACAGCCAAAGCTGACACGAGTTCGGGTGCTGGGTTCAAAAAACAGATTGCCTAAAATGGCACCTTCCAACACTTTGGTGCGTTTTTCACGCAAAGCATAAGGGGTCATTTTGTTAGCGACGTTGAAAATAGTGTTAATCGAATCCAGATCTAACTGGTTTACTGAAAGGATATGTGAACCTTCGAACTGTGTCATCAGCCTGATTTCCAAAGTTTGGGGGCAAAATATTCACCAGAACAGCATGCTATTTTACCGTATTATTATATAGAGTGTTATAGAGATTATGTGTAGGGTGGCTGAGGCAAAATTGTAGCAGAAAATAACCACCAGATAAATATAATAACCGTGCTGAACTTTGAGATTCACTTGCTGCTATGAAGAACATTCAGAGGGTTTTAGTGTATATTTTAACTGAATTGAGTTGCTCGACTTTATGATTAATTTAGCAGCTGAATGAGCAGCATACTTACAGACCTCTCAAGCTTCATAGCGCTAATGTAGCCTCTTTTTGGGTAACTTAACGTTTCTTGACACGCTTATTATCCCAATATTTAAGCATTCTAGTTTTCTTGTAAAATAACCTGCTATCAAGGTGTTAATGTGTCTTGCTAGCCAATAGGCCTATTTTATAAATAGATAGATTGAATTGGTTTATTCCATTCGGTATCTCAGTGAGAGGTTATACCGAGGATCGGTTGGGACTATACCTGACCTGAGCGAATTTCTTGAAGTAAATTAGCCCAACTTATTACCCCAACCACTTTTTGATTCGTGCCTCGATAGATATACACTTCGCCGGAGCGTTTCGCGACCAGTGCCTCATAGGCTTCATTTAAGGTGGCAGTGTCAGGTAACCCCGGCATAGGAAGACGTGATAGCGTGGTCGAATCTTCAAAGGACTGCATTTCAAGGCGCAGCATTTCAATTTCTCCCTCAACATTACGCACTAGTACAGGGCGACCGGCTGCCCGTTTTAGTACTTCAAGTAGCAGTTCATCATCATCATTCACAATGACAAATCGCTTATCCATTAACACTCTAACACCTTTCTTTTGCAACCCTTGATTAAGCGGAGCGACTTTGTAACCAAGCCCCATAATATCTAGTTGTTTTAGCAAGATAGAGTTAGTGTTAAATCCTTGATACGCGACCAAAAATGCTGGAATGGTGA
>CAXBKC010000580.1:0-1590 GCA_963975615.1 uncultured Oleiphilus sp. | reverse complement strand
TAGTTATGCCCTTTACTGTGAGAATAAATCATATCGAAAATAAACGTTTAAGATAAGGGTTTAGAAATTTTCCGCTAGGGTCATATTCTTGACGTACATCTAAAAAATCTTGCCATTTAGGGTAGGCCTGACGACATTGCTCTTGGTTAAAAGTATTTATTTTCCCCCAATGAGGGCGACCTTGGTACTTTTGAAGGATTGGTTCGACTGCCTTAAACAAGGCGCTATGGTCTTCCTCAAAATAGCGATGAACAGCAATAGAAATCGAGTCTCTTTGATAGAAAGGGCTGAGCCAGGCATCTTCGGCTTTAATGTAACGACATTCAATGGGGAAAAATACTTCTGGGAAGTTTTTTTCTATTGCTGAGATGACTTCACGTAAGGCCAGCATACCGTTTTCAATTGGGAGGTGATATTCCATTTCATTAAATCGAACATTTCTATCGTTGGCATAAATTGCGTAAGAGTGATCAACACGACTGATGTTAGATTGGGTTTTGAGGTAGCCACCAACAATAAGTTTGCGTAACTTTGGAGACCACGAAAGGTAATCGCGAGCACTTTTTAGGTCCATAATGCCGCTATTGCCGTCTAGTTCTTCCGTGCTTTGAATCGTTTCAGACGTGATATTTAAAGTATCGACCAAACTCATGCCGGTAAAAGGAAAATAGAAAAACTCAAAATGCCTGTTATTTTTCGATAAGTCTTCGAAAGATGAGATAACTTCCTCTATAGGAAGCCAAAATGCATCGCGTTTTAGTTTATAAGCATCGGTATTTTGTATGTTTATTTCAGAAATAATACCCAGTGCACCAAGACCTACTTGTGCCGACTCAAATAGTTCAGATTTGTGGGATCGGCTGCATTTAATTACATCGCCATTAGAGGTAATTAGTGTTAGTCCTTCAATATAGCTAGATAAACTGCCTAACTCTCTGCCTGTACCGTGAGTGGCTGTGCTAATGGCGCCAGCTAGAGTTTGGTGGTCTACATCAGGCATATTGAATAAGCCTTGCTGGTGCTTGGCAAGCAATGGGCCAGTTTCACTGAGTGTTGTGCCCGCTAAAAATGAAGCTGTCTTTTTATTCTGATCAACAGAGTTAAGTCCGTTTAAGCGCCTTATGGATACCAGTGTGTCATCTGTAGGAACGAGTTCAGAGAAAGAGTGACCTGAACCGACAGTACGAATTGCACCTTTATTCGTATTGACAATTTCTTGGAGCGCTTCGACACTAGTGGGTGCGTATTTTTGTTGTGGGTAGCAAACCTGATTGCCTGACCAGTTTTTCCACGGAAAGCGCTTAGGTTTAACTGTAGGCTCTAAGGCGAAGCTGTTTTCTGACAACAAAATCGAACTAGGTATTGCAGCAGTTAAAGTGCTAGCGACTAGAGATTTGAGTAGGTCACGTCTTTGCATTACATGCTTCCTTAAGGCTGTTGGCTCATATAATTTATTAGTTTAATCATTTGTTCAGGTGTGCATTCAAAGCATTGTCCGGCGGGTGGCATGCCGCCATAACCATTCATTGCTCGTTCTAAAGTCGCGTCGATGCCTTTAGAAAGTATTTGTTGCCATGCTTTAGTGTCTCC
>CAXBKC010000579.1:0-1618 GCA_963975615.1 uncultured Oleiphilus sp. | reverse complement strand
CATAGAGAATGCCTCTTACTATGTCGCACCACCGAATGCAGACATGACTGAAGCTGAATTTGTTTCTGCTATTGTTGAAGAATCGGGCTGCTTTTTCCATCTTGATGTGAACAACGTTTATGTTAATAGTCAGAATTTTAATTTTGACCCCATTACATATTTAGCTTCCTTGCCACTTGAGAAAGTAGGCTACCTGCATGTGGCAGGTCATTATGTGGAAGAAGACGGTTTAATTATTGATACTCACGGTGCCAAAGTTATCGACCCTGTTTGGGCGCTCTTAGAACAAACCTATGCTATGAATAGATTTGATGCTGCCAATACACCGACGTGTTTAGAGCGCGACTTTAATATACCTGCTTTGTCAGAGTTACTGCTCGAAGTAGATAAAATTAGGGAAATTCAAATGGCATTTTCGAATACTGAATCAAAGCGCAAGGTTCAGACCCATGCTTGAGTCTTGGCAATCTTTTCAAGCAGACTTTGGTACTTACTTACGTGACCCTACAAAACAAAGTTTGCCGAAAGGGGTTATTCCCAGAAGAGCAAAAGTTTACGAAGATTTATTATTCAATAACATCTGTGGCTTCATAAATACCTGTTTCCCCATTTGTAAAACCTTACATTCTAAAGGCGAGTGGGAAACTCTAGCACGTGGTTTTTTTAGGGATTGGCGCTGTCATTCGCCACGTTTTAACGATATTCCAAAAGAGTTTCTAGATTATTTAGCGTCAGATTGTTCTCCGGAACTAACCTACCCATGGCTTCTTCAGTTAGCCCACTATGAATGGGTCGAGCTGGCTGTTGATACTTTTGATGAGTCTGGAATTAATGCCAGTCGCGCTGAAAATGCTGCTGGTATCAGGGTTAATCCTAGTTTACAAAACCTGATTTACGACTGGCCGGTACACCAAATTTCACCTGATTATATACCGACTGAAGCACAACAAGCCTTTCTCTTGGTATACAGAAATAAAGAGCATGAGGTGAGGTTTACTGAAATAAATGCTGCGACTTCAGCTTTAATAAATTTATTTGAACAGGGTTACACCACAAGTGAACAAGCGCTAACTGAGCTTGCCTCACAAATGAATGTACCTTTAAATGATGCTTTTAATGCCTTTGGTTTGGATATGATTAAGCAGCTAATTGAGCAGGGAATCCTTAATGGTGCTTGCACCTTATAGCGATCAGTTGTCTTTATAACAGGAAAAAGTAAATGAAGTTGGTTGTTAATGGCATTAAAGAAGAAAAAGTAAAATTGAATATATTGGTCTTATGTACGGGTAACTCTGCGCGCAGTATTATGGCCGAAGCCTTATTTAACAGTTTGGGTTCAAGCTATTTTAAGGCTTGGAGTGCAGGTAGTAAGCCGACAGGAAAAGTGAACCCTTATGCGCTAGAAAAAATTGCTGCTTTAGGCTTTGCCGCTAATGATGTTTCTAGCCAAAGCTGGCATGAATTCGAGCAAGAACATGCACCTCACTTTGATATTGTCATGACGGTCTGTGGTAATGCTGCGGCTGAAGACTGCCCTGTATTTCAGGGTGATTGGTCTCACGTTCATTGGGGCTTACCTGACCCTGCGGATGCCAATGCTTCTCCTGAAGAATCAAGG
>CAXBKC010000578.1:0-1642 GCA_963975615.1 uncultured Oleiphilus sp. | reverse complement strand
ATTATTTAATCATTAACTCTGATTCTCAGACTAGGACGTCAACATGAAAGATAAGGATAAAATCGCAGTATTTATTGATGCTGATAATGCTCCTGCTAAGAAAATTGATAAAGTGTTATCAGAACTTGCTCGCTATGGTGTGGTAAATATACGTAAGGCTTACGGTAATTGGAAAAATGCTAATTTAAAAACTTGGGAAGATGTGCTGCATGAGTATGCAATTCAACCCATCCAGCAATTCGATTTAACTAAAGGTAAAAACGCCACATACATGGCACTGGTTATTGATGTTATGGATGTTTTATATACAAAAGATGTAGATGTTATTTGTTTAGTCTCATCAGATTGCGATTTTACCCCCTTAGTCACTAGAGCACTGGCTGATGGTAAAACCATCATCGGGTTTGGAGAGCGCAAAGCTCCTATGCCATTTGTGAATAGTTGTTCTCGATTTTTATTTCTCGATGATGACCCAAGTGAAGATATTCCATTACCTACAGCCACTAAAAGCTTAAACAAGAACACAAAGCTCATCAGTTTATTGAGGCAAGCTATTGAAGCTGTAGAGGAAGATGACGGATGGGCAATGTTAGGACCTATAGGTACTCATATTTCTAATCATGCCTCGTTTGATCAACGTAATTATGGCTTCAAGAAGCTGAGTGATTTATTCGCATCTATAGATCTTTTTGATATGAAAAAAACCAACGGCTCAGTCATTTGGGTAAAAGACAAAAAAAGGCATAAAACGGCAAACGGTAAGGGGAAATAACTATTATTGTCTCGAGATAATTTAGTAATAGTTTACAACGATAATTTCGTAACGAATTGACTACTATGACAGGCTCACCATGACATTCACTCACCGACACGCCGTAAACTCATCCATGAGGGCTCGAACATCCCGTCCATGGGATGGACGGTCATCTCGCAAATACTCATGGTTCACCTTTCAGCATCTGCTACTGCTTTTAACACTTACGCCCAAGATTTAAGAATGGCAGCATAGTTAAATGCTTTTAAGCAATAGAAGATATTAATCACCCAGATACTATAAATAGTGAGGTAAAAAGTTTGATCTGACCCCACTTGTTTTTATGCAATGTACTTTTTAATTTCTTTAATCCAGTCTGGCACCACATCTATTCCTTCGAAATCTTCAGTATAATTAGCTGATACTTCGATATATTTCCTAGCAAAAACCACCTTATTATTACCATTGTTAGCTTTAAAAAAATCGGCTAAATCAAGGTCTTTAAAATTATGGATAAAATCACTATTTCCATTTTCATTTTTGGCTTGTTTATCCCAAAGGTTTTCGGTGCCATTCAAAATCTTCATTGTTGTAGCGAAAACACGTGGGTCTAATGCTTGCTCAATATCTGTTGCACAAGTATCAGGATTGTCTAAAGCTAACAAATGAGTTTTAATATTGTTACTTTTATTACTCAAACGCCTGATCATGAGCGAACTAGAACCTGAGCTCCCACTGGTGTTTTGACAGCGTTGAACATCAGTATCTACGAGACAGTAAACTCGGCCTTTAACTTCAGTTTCAGAAATTGGATTCTGAAGATAGCGAAATAAACGAATGACTTGCGACTGCCCCCCCATAGGAAGTATTCGCAAATTTTTAGACTTG
>CAXBKC010000577.1:0-1648 GCA_963975615.1 uncultured Oleiphilus sp. | reverse complement strand
AAAGGCTGTATCCGAAATAGAGCATCGCGCCTATCCAAGCGCTTGCCAACCATGGCATCCAATAAATTGTGAGTGTGGGTAGAAGCTCTGGCTCACCACCTAACATTTCAAGGACTGGTGCGCGTAAAAACCATAGAAATAGGCAAAGTAGTGCAATTAGTGTGGCACCTATTATGATAACGAGCCCGCCTAACTGTTTTGCGTAGTCTGTGTTGTTCGCACCTAATGCTTTCGAAATGATCGCAGTTGTGGCGATTCCCAGCCCAACTTGAAAACCAATTATAAGTTGATACATGGGTACCGTAAAACCCACTGCTGCCAGGGGTTCGATGCCAAGTTGACCAATGAATATGCTATCAGCTAGCTGAAAGCTCATTAATGATACAACGCCAAAAAGCATTGGCCATGTCATCTGAAATAGAGCTCGGCTTAACGTGGGAGTTGATCTGGCTTCAGAAGTCATGGTTGCCTTGCTTGAATTGCAATAGGGGCTGAGTTAAAGGCATTGTTTACTAATATGACGTTTGTTGAGTCTGTCGAAATTGCTATGAAGCGTTAGCTCGTGGAAGCTGAAACGCCCTTCGACGGGCTCAGGAGCGGTCATTATGGTTTAAGTATGAACCATTTTGGACTGAGGTTTCTTATTCTCTTACAGCCAGTCCATTCTCGATGAGTGCGGCGCGCACGCTTTCAATTCTTAGCCTGTTTACATCAAAATCACTATAGCCTGATCGAGAGGCTGAGCGAGCATGTACTTCTTGAATCAATTCCTCATTAGGGAATAAGAACTCAACATCATCGACAAAGCGCATAACTTTTGAAGTAGCTTCTGCATATAAGTAAGTTTCAGTTTCAGTGATGATTTCGATCCTAGGTAGTGCTAACAGCGCTTCTTTCACCGCCATAATTGCTTCTGCCTGCGTAATTGGTCTTTTAAAGTGAATCGCTTTGATCGCGTGCACAGTATTGTTAGATCGGCTATTCACGCAGTTGGGCGATTCAGGGCAGGGTAAAAGCTTTCCATTTGTTGCGCCAATATTTGTTGGTCGAGTACCGCTGCAAGCAGAAAGGAAAATCGACGTGCTTATTAGCCCTATTAATAATGGTTTATAGCTGTCAGAACGTTTTTTGGTTGTATGTTGCATTTTTAAAGCCTATGTCAGTTCTGGTTGTTAGAGCTTGAGATTTTTTTGCTCTAGGGTTGGGCGTTTAAGGTATCGCTAGGATTAGAGTTGCTCTCAACAATTGTCTTCGTAGTTAGATCGATATTCTTTCCGTCAATTATCGCAGAGGAAATTTCGATTTCGTACTCTTCTCCGTCTTTTTCTTTTTGTGTCATTTTTAATAGTAGTAATGGGTAGTCTTTAGAAAACCATAAGTAGGTTTCTCTTTTTGCGTCATCATCCCGCTGTTTTTTTGCCGATATGCTATTCAGTTTTCCAAACCGTGTGTTGATGACCTCTTCGCCTAAAACAACAAACTCACTTTCTCTAAGTTTTGCTTTGTGTGCTAATTGATAGGTCATTTTCATTTTTTGGTTGCTGATATCAAGTAAAAGCTGTAGCTGATATGAAAGCTGGTCGTAAGTATTGTCTGGTATTGATCTAAGTGTCCAGTTGTTCTTTTTTCTTGGGCTGGTTGCTGTGTG
>CAXBKC010000576.1:0-1674 GCA_963975615.1 uncultured Oleiphilus sp. | reverse complement strand
AAAAGTAGCGAGCCATATCCATTTTTTGATGAAGGATACGGATAATATTGATTTTCTTACTATCTAGTCGATAGAAAACAAAATGCTGATTGATTTGATATTGTCTATAACCTAAGCGAATATAATCACAAGACATTCCAATTTCTGGGTTGCTTTCTATTGCGGCCATGCCAGCAGTTAGTTCGTCAAAATACTTATCAGCTTGCTGCTCACCATGCTCACTGAACGAATAAAGCCAAATATTTTTTAAGTCTTCTCTAGCTTTAACTTGATGATGTAACTTTCTCATTATTTATAATCCGGCTTCTTTTTTTGCATCGCTTCTAATCTGATCCATATCCAACAAACCAGCGTCACCGCTTTCTTCACCGGCAGCAAGTGCCACACGCAACAATTCGAGTGCAGAGTTCGCTTCTTTTTCTTCTAATAAACGAAGCCCATCTCGAACCATCTCACTTGCAGAGGCATAGCGTCCTTGATTGAGCTTTATTTCAATAAAATGATTGAAATGCTCACCAAGACTTAATGTTTGGGTTTTTGCTTGCGCCATGATTTTTACTCCAGCTCGAAGTTTAAATAATCTAAAGAATAAGAATATATCTTATAATACAAGAGTATCGTCAAATTTCAAAGTGACTAAAAATATGATTCTTCTTCAATATGCATTTCTTTAAAAACTATTTCGGTCTTTAGTAAAAGATCACTTTTGTGATTGAAATTTTAAAATCCGCACACAAAATACAGTTACTTAGCATATTAATAACCGCCTTTTGATAAAAGACTACACTTGGATTCGTTCGGCAAGATCAAGTGCATCATCCACTTCAACACCAAGATACCTGATGGTGCTGTCAATTTTTGAATGCCCTAACAATATCTGAACAGCTCTAAGGTTCTTTGTTTCACGATAAATAATTGAAGCTTTTGTACGCCTCATTGAGTGAGTGCCATAAGCAGCCTTATCTAAACCAATACTTGAAACCCAGCAATCAACAATTCGAGCATACTGCCTAGTTGATAGATGGTCAGATTTCTTACAACGGCTTTGAAACAAGAAATCGTTAAAGCCTAAATGCTGAGTATCAATCAGTTTATTTAAGGTCACTTTTGTCTTCGCTGTAATATCAAATTGAACAGGTGTTTTCGTCTTTTTTTGAATGATTTGTGCTCGTGACTGAATACCATCGCCATGACTTATGTCACTGACTGACAGTCTGACAAGATCACAACTTCGAAGCATACTATCAATTGCTAGGTTGAAAAGGGCTAGGTCCCTGGTGCTTTTCGCTAATTCCAGGCGAACTCGGATGGACCAGACTTGTTCTATTTTGAGTGGCAGCTTTTGCCCCATTACATTGAGAGGTTTATATTTTTGATTTGAGGTAATCATATTAACTCTCCTTTAAAGTAAGGAAAGTTAAGTATACTCCCGAAGTATCGTAAGTACTTTCATGAATATCAGAGGAGGGTCATGTGCCATGACTTGCCGTTGAAGGTGCAATTTAGTTTTGGCCTAATCGTTATGAATTAGGGTGCTGGAAAACTAATGCTTTACTTCAAAAGCGTTCATCATTGAAAGTGGTGAGAATGTTGGCTCAAGAGCAAAAGCGTTCATGTTTGACTGTAAACGTCTAGCCAAACACACCTAATATCGATATCAACATTTAATTACGC
>CAXBKC010000575.1:0-1715 GCA_963975615.1 uncultured Oleiphilus sp. | reverse complement strand
GAGGGTCATTAACTTAACGGGCACTAGCAAAGTAATTACTTGTATTACTTTGCTAGTGCCCCGTCATATGTATTTACTTAAGTTTAAGGCGTTCAACAATTCCCATCATCTTGTAGGTTAACAGGGCGGCTGAAAATTCATAAGCATGAAAGCCTTTAATCGGTGCAAACTCCATAATATCAAAACCAATAATATTGCTTTGCTTCGCCACGGATTCAAATAAAGCTAAAGTCTGATACCAGCCTAAACCACCGGGAACAGGTGTTCCTGTAGATGGAAATATGGATGGATCCATGCCGTCTATATCTAAGGTAAAAAAGACATTGCTAGGAAAATCGTCTGGTAAATCAATTTTCATAATATTTCTTGGCACCAGAATATCGGCATCAATGTGATGTACGCCGTAGGTTTTACGGGTACGCATTTCTTCTTCACAAAAAGCACGAATCCCCAGTTGATATAAAGGGATATCCAGATCGACAATACGCTTCATGACAGAAGCATGGCTGTATGGGTTACCTTCATAGGCTTCACGTAAATCGGCATGAGCATCTATTTGAACCACACCAAAGTCTGTAAAACCCGCATCTAAAAGACCTTTTATGATGCCATAGGTCACCGTATGCTCACCGCCTAAACCAACAGGAAAGCCTCCAGCTTCTATTATTTTTTTAGTAGCCGCTGCAATATTATCAATTACTTGTTCTGGCTTAGCGTTGGTATCTACTGGTGGGTGGGTGTAGATGCCTCTTGCGCTAGGGTTACTCTTACCATCCCAAGTTTCTAATTGCCATGAGGCACCTAAAATCGAGGCCGGGCCTTCTGCTGTTCCGCCACCATAGGAGACCGATTCTTCATAAGGAATAGGTAAAACATGAAAAAAAGCATCTTCAGGTTTTTCTTGTTTAATTTCAGAGCCCAAGAAAACTGGATAGCCTGGTGCTGCCAATTGGTCAAAATCATCCATAGGGTTAATCGCCTGTTATTTATCAAAGACGCTCAATGAGCGGTAAATTCGGTCCCTGAGCTTGTCGAAGGGTGTTTCAAATTAAACTCTAAGTTTTTTCGAGTACATTTCGACAGGCTCAATGAGTGGTTTATAGTAATTTATACTCTTTTGACTTATCTATGAAAGTCGATTTCTAAAATCTTCATAAGCAAATTGTTTGATAACTCGAAGTTCATCAGTTTTAGAATTCCACACCGCAATGCTAGGGAGTCCAATTCCATTAAAAGTGGATGTTTTTACCATGGTGTAATGCGCCATGTCATCAAATACCAATCTTTGACCAAGCTCTAATGGTTTATCAAAACTGTAGTCGCCCATGACATCGCCGGCTAAACAGGTTTGCCCGCCTAAGCGATAGCGATAAGCTTTTTCATCTTTTTCGCCAGCATTAAAAATGTCTGCGCGATAGGGCATTTCGAGTGTGTCAGGCATATGACATGTGGCTGAGGTGTCGAGTATCGCTAAGTCCATCTGGTTGTGAGTCAAATCCAACACTTCGGCAATTAATACGCCAGTGTGAATGGCGGTAGCTTCACCGGGTTCCATATAAACTTGAACGTTATATTTCTTTTGGAAGGCTTTAATTCGCGCGATTAAGGCGTCGACATCATAATCTTCTCGGGTGATATGGTGGCCACCACCAAAGTTGACCCATTCTAGTGTATGTAACCAATCACCAAACTGTTCTTCAACGGCACTTAGGGTT
>CAXBKC010000574.1:0-1743 GCA_963975615.1 uncultured Oleiphilus sp. | reverse complement strand
AAAAAGCAGCCTTAGATAAAGACGGTAATCCGAGCAGAGCCGTTTTGGGTTTTGCCCAATCATTAGGCATCGAGCCCTCACAGTTAGAGGAAATGGAAACGCCTAAAGGTACATGGCTAGTATATAAATCTATCGAAACAGGCCAAGCGACTAAAGATTTATTAATTGATATTGTTGCCGAATCTTTAAACAAACTACCTATTCCAAAGCGTATGCGCTGGGGATCTCAGCGAGTTGAATTTGTCAGACCGTTGCAGTGGGTGGTGATGTTATTTGGTAATGAAGTTGTTCCAGGTAATATTCTTGGTATCCCTACAGGCAATACAACGCGTGGTCATCGTTTCCATAGCCAAGGCCTTCTTGAAATTACCGATGTAAATAACTACGAACAGCTCTTGCTAGAACAAGGCAAAGTTATTGCTGATTACGAGCTTCGTAAAGAAAAAATTCGTCTAGGTGTAGAGTCTGCTGCCAAAGAACATAAGGGCATTGCTGTCATTGATGAGAATTTATTAGATGAAGTCGCTTCATTAAATGAATGGCCGGTACCGCTGGTTGGTAAATTTGATGAGCGCTTTTTAGAGGTGCCAACTGAAGCGCTTATTTCATCGATGAAAGAGCATCAAAAATATTTCCATATGCTAGATGAGAAAGGCGCGATGATGCCTAATTTCATCACTCTGGCAAACATCGAAAGTAAAGATCCTCAGCAAGTCATCGAAGGAAACGAGCGTGTTATACGCCCTCGGTTATCCGATGCCGCTTTCTTTTTTGAGACAGATAAAAAGATCAAGCTTGAAGATAGGCGTGAACAGCTTAAGAAAATTGTATTCCAAGCTAAGCTGGGAACGGTTTATGACAAGTCAGAACGGGTGGCCGTTCTTGCAGGAAAAATTAGTGAAGCTATTGGAGGTAAAGCCTCAGATGCCCAAAGAGCAGGTCGCTTAGCAAAGTCAGATCTGGTTACTGAGATGGTGCTAGAGTTTACTGATCTTCAAGGTATCATGGGTTATCACTATGCCTTAAATGATGGTGAAACTAACGACGTTGCTTTGGCATTGAATGAGCAATATCAACCCAAGTTTGCAGGTGACGATTTACCAACAACGCTTACCGGCTGTGCACTATCTTTAGCGGAAAAGTTAGATTCACTGGTGGGCTTGTTTGGTATTAATCAACCCCCTACTGGAACAAAAGACCCATTCGCACTGCGTCGTGCTGCTTTAGGTGCTTTACGTATTTTAGTGGAAAAAGAGCTGTCTTTAGATTTAACAGACTTAATTACATGGGCGCTTGAAAGCTATCAGTTAGAGGGGCAGACGGCTAAGTTAGAAAATAAGGATGTCGAGCAACAATTAATTTCTTATATTCTAGATAGATTCCGTGCACGTTATGAGGATGAAGGTGTGTCTATTGATGTTTTCCTGTCAGTAAACGCGCGCCGCCCGACTCAGCCTCTAGACTTCGATCATCGCGTCAAGGCGGTCAATGCTTTTTCTAAGCTCCCTGAAGCAGCTGCTTTAGCGGCTGCAAATAAACGAGTATCCAACATACTTGCAAAACAAGATGCTGATTTGACAGGTTTAAGCCTAGATCAAGCTCTGTTGACGGAGGCCTCTGAAAAAACGCTTGCGAAGCAGCTTCAAGCCTTGGGTGCTGAAGTTATGCCATTGTTTGATAAAGGGGATTACCAGTCGGCTCTTAGCTTATTGGCAGGACTGCAGGCAACTGTAGATCAATTCT
>CAXBKC010000573.1:0-1770 GCA_963975615.1 uncultured Oleiphilus sp. | reverse complement strand
AAGCTAGTTCAGGTATCCTGTAAGACGTGACTACCGATATAATACCCATCTTCTCCTTTAATATAATATATATCGTATGAGCGACTCTAAAACTGAAACAGCAGGTTTTTTTAATTCTACCCGAGGGACGTTTTCAGGGCTGGTTGAGAAAAGCTCCGCTAGTATTAATAATCTAAGAGATAAGCGCTTTTGTATTGGCATTACCGGTCTTAGTCAGAGCGGAAAATCCACATTTATTACCAGTTTAATTAATCAACTACAGCAGCATAAAACGGTAAACTTGCCTGGCTTTGAGCCGATACTGAGTGAGCGGCTACTTAATGTTAAGGTTCATCCTTTGCACGATAAAGATTTAGCGCCTTTTCCCTATGACGAAGCCTATAAGGGAATGGCAGGACCAAAGCCAGTTTGGCCTAAATCGACGCAAGATATTAGTGGGTGTTTGTTAGAGCTTAGGCTGTCTAAAGCTGTCAGTAAATTTATTCCTTATGGCAATGACCAGTTTTCTCTCTATTTTGAAATTCGTGATTACCTAGGTGGGTGTCTCTTAGACTTACCATTGAGGGACATAGGTTTCTCTCGATGGTGTATGCAGTGTAATGCCCAATATACACGGCAAGAATAGGTGTGGCCGCCATGCAGGTTTGTCGTCCAATTGCATTTTCTAGTGAATCAAAACCTAAAATTTAAGTGCTATTTATGCTGATGGCAAGCAAGCTTCGGGCTATGGTGTTTAAGTAAATCTAAAGAATAAAAAAAGGCCATACCCTGAGAGGAAGCTATAAAACTTTAGGCATGACCATAAGTACTTAAATATTAGCCGAACTGATTAACCACACTTGCTATCACCGCAGTTAAGGCATGTCTGGCAACCGTCCATGACGATCACTGACTTGTTATGGCACTTAATACATAAACTGGCATTTGCAGGGAAGGGGTTATCTTCTGCTGGCGCCTCGTTGTTCTTTTTTTCAAATAAGGCTTTCTTTTCTGCCAAGATTTGTTGTGTTGTTTCGCTGAGCTGTTCTGGCTCAATTAAACCAATCATTCTCATGTGCTTTTCTATTACAGAGCTGATCTCTGCAACTAAAGATGGCATGTAGACACCACCTTTTTTGTAATAGCCGCCATTCGGGTCATAAACAGAAGACAGTTCTTCGATTAGGAAAGTTATATCACCGCCTTTTCTGAATACCGCAGAGATAACGCGTGTTAATGCGATAACCCATTGATAGTGTTCCATTGACTTAGAGTTAATGAAAACTTCGTAGGGGCGTCTTGCTTCGTGATCAGTATCTTCGTTTAAAATAATATCGTTGATCGTGATATACAGCGCGTGCTCTGAAACGGGTGGCTTTATTTTGTAAGTAGAGCCTAATAAAAAGTCTGGTCTTTTGACTGTTTCATTCATCTCGATAGGCACTAATTTTGGGGTGCTAGGTGCTTCTGTAGAATTCTGATTTGTTTTGACTTGATAGCCGACAATTTTCTTTTCTATTTTAATCGCCATGATTCGACCTGTAATCCTCTTGCACTTGTTCGAGCGTTAATTAGAACAAGTACATATATAAATAAAGTGTAAATTGAAGGTGCTGCTAAAAGCAGCACTTTCGGGCTTATATTAATATTTACCGTATGTGCCTTCTTTTAATGCATCAAACAGGTTTGCAGCAGAGTGCATTTCACCATCATATTCAATTTCTTCGTTTCCTTTGGCGATAACTTTTGTGCCATCTTCTAAAGTAAACTCATAGTTTGTATTTTCAAGGT
>CAXBKC010000572.1:0-1778 GCA_963975615.1 uncultured Oleiphilus sp. | reverse complement strand
AAGCTAAACAATGGATCCCGAAACAAGTGCGAAATAACGTGAAGTAGAGTTGAGGCATTATTGATAGAAGCTCATTCCCACCACCAGCTTTTATAGTGTCATCATCTGCACCAGATATAATGATATTACTGCGATTATTTCCATCAATGGTTTGATCAACCGCTAAAGTGCTTAACGATTAATATAACTGCAGAGACAAGAAGGTTATATCCCCATAAATTCAACAATAACGGTTTTAGCAATGAAGCCAAATACCCCTAGACCAAGCACAATAAACAACATTGTTGTGCCAAATTTCCCTGCATTTGATTTTTTAGCTAGATCCCAAACGATAAACCCCATATATAAAATCAAACCACCAACTAATACATAAAGTGAAATAGTCTCAAAGGCTTCAACTGTCATTTAAATCAACCTATCAATGAATGGAAGTAAGGGATTTTACAGAAACTAAACGCCATGATCAGTATATATTTCCTCCTTGGTGATTAACTAAGCACCATAGAAGAGCGCAATAGCTTTTCATTCCATTTTATCCGCACCAGTTTAAAGCAAACACCTAATACCACAATCAAAAAGACATAATAAAAACCAGTTTTTATACCTAAAAATCAATAGCTTAAAAAAAAACAGCTCAATTGGCATGATGCATGCTCTATACCAAGTAGAAGGTCATTTTAAATCAAGAATGTGTTTATGAATAAACCCAATGACCATTACAAGTATTAAAAACTGTCTCTTAGGATGTAGGTATGAAAAAACTTAAGGTAGTTGTTGTTGGTAACGGCATGGTCGGCCACCACTTTGTAGAACAAATAATCCAGTCAAGGCCATATGTTGAGCTGACTGTTTTAGGAAGCGAAACAAGACCAGCCTACGATCGAGTGCACCTTTCTGACATATTTTTAGGCAAAGAGCCACACGAGCTGTCATTAACAACAAGAGAGTACTACCAAGAAAATGGCGTTAAGGCCAATTTCGGTGAAGCCGTTATAGAAATTAACCGTGAGAAGAAGTTCGTTAAAACTGAAAAAGGCAGGATCTTTGAGTATGACAAGCTCGTTTTAGCAACAGGCTCTTATGCTTTCGTTCCACCGATTAAGGGCTCTGAAAGAGAACAATGTCTAAGCTACAGAACGATAGATGATTTAGGCGAAATTAAAAACATCGCGAAGGATTCTAAAATCGGTGTGGTTATCGGTGGTGGTTTACTTGGTCTTGAGTGCGCAAATGCGCTGAAAAACTTAGGTTTAGAAACTCACGTAGTCGAGTTTGCACCTGGCCTAATGGGCGTTCAATTAGATGATGGTGGAAGCAAAATGCTTCGTCGGAAAATTGAAGCACTGGGCGTTAAAGTACACACTCAAAAAGCAACATCCTTAATCAGTGATAAAGGTGATAAAACCAAATTAAGAATGCACTTTGCAGATGATACGCACCTAGATACGGATATGGTTGTATTTTCAGCCGGCATTCGCCCCTATGACCAGCTTGGCAGAAAAGCAAATTTAGAAGTTGGCGAAAGAGGCGGTATTGTCGTTGACTATCATTGCCGCACATCAGACACAAATATCTATGCCATTGGCGAATGCGCTTCATACGGCAACTTCATTTATGGCTTAGTCGCACCTGGCTACAGAATGGCTGAAGTAGCAGCAGATCAATTTAGTGAACTCGAAGAAAAACCATCGTTCAAAGGTGCAGATATGAGTACCAAGCTTAAATTACTTGGTGTCGATGTTGGTTCAATTGGCGATGCTCATGGTCGTGCAGAAGGC
>CAXBKC010000571.1:0-1819 GCA_963975615.1 uncultured Oleiphilus sp. | reverse complement strand
TCCTTATGGTTTTGTTGATCGGATATCAAGACTCATTCCGCCAACACCGGGGATGACCTTAGCCAAAGCGTTTGAAGAAGAGCCGAAATTACCGGAAGTATACGCCCAAGACAGTGATGTAAGAGACCTGATTGATATGTGTCGCATATTAGAGGGTACAACACGAAACGCTGGTAAACATGCCGGTGGTGTTGTTATTTCTCCTACAACTATTACTGATTTCGCACCGCTTTACTGTGACGAAGAAGGTAAAAATCCGGTTACTCAGTTCGATAAAAATGATGTGGAAGACGCAGGGTTAGTCAAGTTTGACTTTCTTGGTCTGCGCACCTTAACTATTTTGCAGTGGGCTATTGAAATGGCTGATGTGAAATTATTAAGAGAAGGTAAAGCGCCAATTGATATTGCGACTATCGATCTCGAAGATAAAGCCAGTTTTAAAGTTTTACTCAAATCGGAAACCACCGCGGTTTTCCAACTTGAATCTAGTGGTATGAAATCACTCATCGCAAAACTTAAACCCGATTGTTTTGAAGATATTATCGCTCTTGTAGCACTGTTTAGACCTGGGCCTCTGCAATCAGGCATGGTAGACAACTTTATCGAGCGTAAGCATGGACGCGAAGCGATTAGTTATCCGGATGAAACTTGGCAGCACCTTGACTTAAAACCTATTCTTGAACCGACTTACGGTATTATTTTATATCAAGAACAGGTCATGCAAATAGCACAGGTTTTAGCGGGTTACTCGCTTGGTGGCGCTGATATGTTGCGTCGTGCTATGGGTAAGAAAAAGCCAGAAGAAATGGCAAAACAACGAGCTGGTTTCGAAGCGGGTGCTATTGCGCGCGGTGTAGACGGCGAGTTAGCAATAAAAATATTCGACTTGGTTGAAAAGTTTGCTGGCTACCTTAGTTGATGAATGTGAAAATATGGGCTTGGATTTACTACCGCCTGACGTTAACAGGGGGCAGTATAAGTTCACCGTCAATGAACAAGATCAAATCATTTATGGTATCGGTGCAATAAAAGGTGTCGGCGAAGGGCCGATAGAAGCCATTATTGCTGCTCGTGAAAGTGATGGTGAATTTGTTGATTTATTTGATTTTTGTGCCCGTGTCGATACCAAGAAAACCAATAAACGTGTTCTAGAAAAACTCATTAAAGCCGGCGCTATGGATGCACTTGGCCCGAAAACGGCAGCAGGTCCTCATCGTGCCGCATTATTTGAATCCTTACCTGAAGCATTAAAAGCGGCCGAGCAACATGCCAAAGCACAAGCGATTGGGCAAAATGATTTATTTGGTTTGATCAATGAAGAGCCTGAAGATAACCGCCAAGCCTTTAAAGATGTCCCTATGTGGCCAGAGCCCAAATGGCTTGATGGTGAAAAAGAAACTTTAGGATTATATTTAACCGGTCATCCAATTAACCGCTATTTAAGTGAAATTAGGCGCTATGCAACAGGGCGTTTAGGAAGTTTACAGCCGACAAATAAAGATAAAACTACCGTAGCTGTGGGCTTAGTCTTAGCTGTGCGGGTGTTAGTGAATAAACGTGGTCGTCGTTGGGCGTTAGTGACACTTGATGATAAAAGTGCTCGAATGGATATACGATTATTCCCAGATGACTATGATAGATTTGCAGAATTGCTGATTTCTGATGCTATTTTGGTCTGTAGCGGACAGGTCAGCTTTGATGATTACTCTGGTGGTATTACAATGACTGCCCGAGATATTATGACCATTGCTGATGCTCGCGAAAATTATGTCGCATCATTGGATTTGCAAATTGATAAAAATCAGCTTTCGGGGCGTTT
>CAXBKC010000570.1:0-1940 GCA_963975615.1 uncultured Oleiphilus sp. | reverse complement strand
AACGATTTTAAAAATTTGGGTTACGACTCATATTACTTAATTCCAGGTCTTGAAATTCTCGCCCCGCTTGACCTTTCTGTGTCTGTTGATGCTTATCGATTAAACCTGTTCTGTTGTAATCCAGATACTTCTATAGGTAATCAAGGCATATTTACAAAACCAAAGTCCGATACAGACATCTGAGCCGTATATTCCGATTAATAAGGAATTTGAATCTACAGACCAAATACAACTTGAGAGCAGGTGGTTGCTAGCTTCATTCGTAGACCAGCATATACGCAAGCATGTATTTTCTTGTTACTTTACCGGAGCCCAAGCAATACCGTATTTCAACATACTGAAAGAGTTGGGTTTTTTGCTTCCCGATATGAAAAAGCGTGAGCAAACATTGCTAAATTTAATTAAGGATAAACAGAGCTAAAGCCTCTAGCGATTGTTAGTCAGCGTATTATTTTCAGAGTCTTTGGCTAACAATAGCTAGCCAGGGCTGTTCGTGTCTAGGTTTCCCTTTCGGCCTGTAATAATGATCTACTATGCTAAAGCCTGCCTGCTCCAGATAAAACTTACTTTTTTCAAACTCCATATAATGACCATAGCGTTCTCCTTGCCAGCCTTCGGCATTCCCACGTGGGTTGGATGTAAATAGAATGCCTTTAGGCTTTAGTGCTTGATGGCAGGCCGCTAATACACTAGAAAGTTCTTGGCTGGGAATGTGGAACATTGAGGCGTTGGCATAAATACCATCAAAACTACCGGGTTCCAAATCAAGGCTTAAAAAATCTTGATTTAAGACGGGACAGCCACTGTATTGTTGCGCCATAGTGCAAAAGGCTTTGCTGCCATCCAGCCCGATTGGTCGGTGTCCAAGCTGTTTGAACTGTGCTAAATCTCTCCCTGGACCACAGCCAAAATCAAGAATATCCAGCGCTCCACCTTGGGGGAGCGCCTGTAAAAATGCGTTAATATTTTGGCTAACATCATGGTCACGCGTACCTTGCCAAAAGGACTCTGCATTATATTCATAATGACTGATTGTGATTCGTTGGATCTCATCATTGGGAGTTTGCTGTTTTTTATTCGTCATAATAGATTTTTCAATAAGTTAAAATTGAGCATGTATTTCGAGATTCAGTGTGAATAGTTATTTTTTATCTCTATAAGCACTCGGTGAGACTCCGTTCCAACTTTTGAAGGCATGGTTAAAAGAACTCTGTTCTTGATAGCCGACTAAAAAGGCGATTTCATTCATTGAAAGCGTATTATCTGCTAAATAGAGTTCAGCAATTTTTCGTCTAGTGTCATCCAGTAGGGACTTATAGCTATGCCCAGCCTCTTTTAACTTTCTTTGTAGTGTTCGGGTACTCATATTTAGTTGTTTCGCTAGGTCATCAATTCGGAACGATTGTCGGCGTAACGCTTCGGGGAGAATAGACTTCAATTGGAAAATGATGTCTTGCTTTTGGCTTTTGGAATCTAGGAGCTTATCGGCATAAGTCCTTAAGGCATCAAATGACGTGGCGTCTCCATTTAAAACTGGCCAGTCTAAAATTTTGCTGTCGATTACCACTGAATTTTTTATTTGGCTATATTTTATCTCGGCATCAAAAAAACGTTTATATACCTCTGAATTAGTTGGTTCTGCAAAGGTGAAGTTGATTCGTTTAATGGGAATAGTACGGTTAATCAACCACGGTGAAAAAGTATGGATACCCGAAAAAATACTCACCACTAATTGAAAACAAAGTTCACTTTTATTGTGTGGAAAAATTAATTCATTGGGTATCCAGCTATATGTGCTTTCATGAGCGCCATGCTCTAAGTGAGAGGTGCCTAAATCATGATTCAAGCATTCATATCGAACAACTTGTTCGAGTACCTGAAGTAGATTTTGGCAGCTTAATAATGTCATTCCCAGTACCGGGTAGGTTCCAGGAGTGACT
>CAXBKC010000569.1:0-1941 GCA_963975615.1 uncultured Oleiphilus sp. | reverse complement strand
TCGGTTCATAATGATCGCTTTGCTCTTGAAGTAAGCTGTTTTTGGGTCAGTCAAAAATGAACGCTTTTGAAGCAAAGCCTTAATTCTTCTAGCAAGCAGAAGTATGACAATAAGGCCAAACTAAATTAAACCTTCAACGGCAAGTTTTGGCACTGTGCAGGCTAAGTTTTTGTTTGGTATTTGTACGCTCAAGTCGAAACTTGATTTTCAATGTATAAGATTAAGTGCTAACTTTTACAAATCAACCTTGATTCTGATACACTTGATTCGGTTTTCAACGTATGTTCTTTGCAGGTAATCCGTTATCAATCGTAGCAGCGAGTTTGTTCATATCGACATTATCCATCTTTTGAAGATTGTGCTGCCATCGCGCAAATCTTTCTAGCAAAATATCATTTTGAGTACTCAGCCTTTTGTTTTCTGAACAAAGCTTTTCATTTTCGTTTTCGAGCTTTTCAACCCGCTTTACTAGTTCAGCAATCGTCGCATCATCTTTGCTCAAGTTTGACAAAAGGTGGCTCAATTTATCGGTGCTTTCAAATAGCGACTTCGCCTCGTCAATGGCCTGTGACTTTTGGTTCCTTAACCTTTTTTTCTTTAAGTCAAAAGCATGTTTGATCTCATCGTGTTTTAAGTAGGTGTGACGTGAAGGCAGGCGTTTGAGACTCAACTCTGCTTGTAGTTTTTCTGACAAAAGATCGTACGTTAATTTACCGCGCCATCCATCAATGATTGTGAGTATCATTTCTTTATTATCCGTTACAAAGGCCATCCTTATTCCTCCATATCAGATAGCGCTAATGCAGTCAGGTTGATAGTTGGTATTACATTCTGCACATCTATATTTAGAGAGCGTTTGACAGGTGAGGGATCTAACACATCTGGAACCCTAACCTGAGATCCATCCAATCTATTAGGGTCTAAAAGCATGGTAATAATGGTTTTTATTTTAGAAAGCCGAAAGCCCAAGCTAGTTACCCATCTATCAGCCCCGAAGACATTATCCGCCACACTAACTTTCGCATGATCTAATTGCTCTTCATACAGCCTCTCTAGGGTTTTTAACTCGTCAAGAGTGTTTGGCATACCCTTAAGGCACACATGTTCGCTACACACTGCACAGTCGCCATTTTTGATACAAGGACTCTCGGCGTAGCTATGAACACAGAAACCTAATCCTGTGAATTGTGCAACACCATCTTTGTCAACTCCCAATGCCTTGAGTGATATAGGTAAACCTAAATCGAACAGGACCATCGGTGGGGGCGGTGATCCCGATGTATATGGCGATAACATCTGCGTTGCTTGAGCTACTGTCATAACCCCAACACCATTGGTTACGTATCCAATTCGCTTTGTTAAACGTGTTTTTTGCTCTTGGGTTCTGCCATCGTAAGCTTTGTTTTGCTTAATATCTGCCCGGCCTGACCATTTGGCAATCAACCAGTCTTCTTCTCCAGCTAGTTTTAACTTGGTATTTAACCAATGACGGAATTGGTGACTGGTTAATTTAAGGGGCGAGCCATCCTCATCCGTGATGCCTAGCTCGTTAAACACTGACTCCATCTTAATCTCATCATTACCTCTATCCGAACCGAGAGCGTCACTCACCATTCCATGTCCGACTGGCACCCACGAAAAAGGCTTGATAGTGAAATCCTTATGAAATTCATTTTCTCGGACTATTGTGATGCAGTCCCATAGTTTCGAATTACCATAGTTGGGAAAATCCAGTGTTTTATAAGACTCATCAATCAATGGTCGCAAGTCACTGTAACTGGGAAATCTAATGTGAACCCCAGCTGGTTTATCGGAGTTCCTAATAAAAACTTCATTTCCGCGAAGACTGAGACCTATATTCAACAAATCTTTGCGCCAATCAGACACACCATTCAAGCGTCCAATCAATCCATCTAGCCATTTGGCGTTGTGATGAGTCCA
>CAXBKC010000568.1:0-1958 GCA_963975615.1 uncultured Oleiphilus sp. | reverse complement strand
GATCTACCAAGCTAGGGTCGGTGACGTAGGGGTTATCATTTCCCTGAATCTTCTTAATACGTATGTTTTTTTCTATTTCCTCTTTGCTTGGTGGGTCCTTCTTAGCCCAAGACTTTAAAAATAAAAAGCTATTATTTAAAGGTAAATTGTATTGCTTGTGCATATAAAAATGAATTCGAGCAATATCGCCCTTAATTCTGTCTGGCGGTTCAATGATGTTATAGCGTTTTTTTATACCGCATTCATTCGCTTCATTGGAGCTTTCCAAACTACCAAAAACTGAGTTCTTTAATTTAAAATGATAAAAAGAATTAACAGGAACCATATTATGAAGATCAGACAATATTTGCTCAAATTTTGGGCTTGACCGCAAACAAGAGCGTTCACTTCTGCAGCCAAACTCCTTAGTTATTAATGCGGTTGGATAAATATGGCTGACGGTTAAAATAGGGCTTGGTTTGTCGAAAGCTGATTCGCAATAAAAAGTGTTTCCTCCCTTGGGATAAACTTTATCCCAAAAATCTTCATTAATGATCTTTTTATAGTCAGCATGCGATGTGATGGAGTATGTGCAAAAGATACCAATTCCAATTATAAATATATGCTTGAGAAAAAAGCTGGGAATTAGTTTCGATAAAGAAGTATGGTCGGGGTCTTGCATGTTATTACCTCTGTCGTAGGCGTCAGTGGCAAAGTGTTGGTCAAAAAATTACGCTGTAACTTGACCCTAGCAGATTTTTGGTATTGTTCAATATTTATACTCTTCTGGAAATTAAAAACTACAAATATCTACCTGTGCTTACTGATTGTATCTTTTGTGAAAAGAAGAGGGTTGGCGTTGATTAATATTCAATGTTAGGGAGGACAACTCCGGCGATCCCAAATGCCACATCATTAAGAATATCCCAAGGATCAATACCTTTCTGGGCACCTTTGATAAGGTCATCAACTAATTTACATTGATCCAGTAATTGTTGAAGTCTAGTTAAGCTGAGCCTTCGTGCGGCTTGGCTTAATTGGGGTTGACGCTTCTGAATGACTCGCTGCTCTTTGAAAACAGTTTGAAGATTCATTCCCTTAAGGTTAGCTCTTACGAGAGCAGCAAGTAAACGTATTTCTTTACTTAAAGCCCACAGAACAATAGACACTTCTAAGCCTTCTAGTTTAAGGCTGCTCATTATCTTAGCGCAGAGCTTTGCATCGCCATTAAGGCAAGCATCGGTTAAGTTGAATACATCGTACTTAGAGGCATCAGAAACGCTCTGAAGCACCCTTTCAGTATCGATTTCTTCAGACAGGTCAGGGTAGAGAAGTCGTAGTTTTTCGAGTTCTTGTTGTGCTGCAAGTAGATTACCCTCCAAGCGATCCGCTAATAATTGAATAGCATCATGTTCAATTTTAAGCCCCATTTTACGAGAGCGCAGGCCCAACCACTGGGGCATTTCATTTAAGGATATAGGCCAGATTTGAATGATGGCGCCAACACGGTCAATTTCAGAGCACCATTTAGTTTTAAGTGTTCCCGCATCTATCTTATTGGCACTGATAAGAAGTACTCGGTCTTCTGGTAATGTTTTACAGTAGGTTTGAAGTGCTTTTCCACCTGGGACGCCAGGTTTGGATGAGCCTAAACGGAGTTCTGTCAGAATTTTTTCAGAGAATAATGACAAGGTATTTGATTCTTCGACGAGTGATTGCCAATTAAACTTACGATCAACCTCTAAAATCTTTCGTTCATCATAACCCTGTTGCTTGCAAGCCAATCGAATACTATCAAGAGCTTCTTGAATTAATAAAGGTTCATCACCCGTCACAAAGTAAATGGGCAGTAAGCTCTTTTTAAGTTCGGTATCTAATTGATTTGCTCGAAGGCGCATAGCTTATTGATCCAGCAATTGCGTTGGAACAGTATCTCTACTTTCAGATTTTTCTACTTCAAGCCAATTATCTGGGTTTAA
>CAXBKC010000567.1:0-1966 GCA_963975615.1 uncultured Oleiphilus sp. | reverse complement strand
TCCTACGTCTAGTACTACAGCAACTATGGTACTAGGTGATGCGCTAGCTATTGCTTTACTTGAAGCTCGTGGCTTCAAGTCTGAAGATTTTGCTTTATCCCATCCAGCTGGTTCGCTTGGCAAAAATCTTTTGACGCATGTTTATGATTTAATGAAGTCCGGTAATGATATGCCTTTAGTCTCTGGCACAACTAGCATTTTAGATGCATTGTTTGAGATTACAGAAAAAAGACTGGGCATGACAGTTGTAGTAAGTGATAATGGTGATTACGGCATCTTAACAGATGGAGATATACGTAGATTACTTACTGTTAACCAAGATATGAATCAGCCTATTTTTAGCGTTATGAAAAAGAGTCCAATTACTATTGCTCCACACCTTATGGCATCAGAAGCGCTAAATATCATGAGACAAAGGAAAGTGAATACATTGATAGTTTGTGATGAAAAAAAACTGATAGGTGTTATAGTTCTACGTGACTTAGTACAGGCTGGAATTAATTAAGTATATATTATTTATGCTAAAAAGAAAAAGGGAAGTGAATGAAAATTGCTGAAAATATAACGGTTGGTAATGATCAACCTTTTGTACTGTTTGGTGGTATCAATGTCATCGAGTCAAGAGATTTAGCGTTAAAGACATGCGAGTCATATGTAGAAATTACACAAAAAATTGGTATACCGTATGTCTTTAAAGCCAGTTTTGACAAAGCAAATAGATCTTCAATACATTCTTTCCGAGGGCCGGGGTTAGATGAAGGTTTAAAAATTCTACAAGAAGTAAAAGATACCTTTGGTGTACCTATTATTTCCGATGTACATGAAATATCTCAATGTCAATCAGCTGCTGAAGTTATTGACATTTTACAACTGCCTGCTTTTTTAGCACGACAAACTGATTTGGTTAAGGCATTAGCAGAAACAGGTCGTCCAATTAATATTAAAAAGCCACAATTTCTTAGCCCACAGCAAATGATAAATATTATCAATAAGTTTCATGAAATGGGTAATGATAAACTCATGCTTTGTGAGCGGGGCAGCTGTTTCGGTTATGATAATCTAGTCGTTGATATGCTGGGGTTGGGCGTGATGAAGCGCATTAGTAATAATGCGCCTATTATCTTTGATGTGACTCACGCATTACAAACCAGAAACTCAGGCAGTGATGCATCAGGAGGCCGCAGAGATCAAATTGTAGAGTTGGCTCGTTCAGGTATGGCTGCAGGACTTGCAGGACTATTTTTAGAGGCGCACCCAAATCCTGATACTGCTAAGTGTGATGGACCAAGTGCTTTACCTTTAGATAAGCTAGAACCTTTCTTACTACAGATGAAGCAAATTGATGATTTGGTCAAATCACAGCCTGATTTAGATATTCAGTAAATTTATTTAAAGGTATATTAAATGCAGTCTGTTACTATTGTCATTCCCGCACCGTATTCGTCTTCAGGCTCTCCTAATAAACCACTTGCAGATGTCTTGGGCAAACCAATGATTCAGCATGTTTATGATAAAGCTAAATCAGTTAGAAATGCCAGTGTAGTTGTTGTAACAGATGATAACAGAGTACTCTCAGTAGTTGAAGAGTTTGGTGGCAAGGGGATACTGAACATATTAGACCACTCTTCTGGTGCAGATAGATTAGTAGAGGTTATGAATGAGGTAGAAGCTGATCTGTATATCGATTTACAAGGTGATGAACCTTTAGTGTGTTCTGATGATATTGAAATGTTGATTAACGTCATGCGTAGCGATGAGTCAATTGAAGTTGGAACACTTTATCACTCCATTAATGAACGCCAAGCTCAAGATCCCAATACCGTCAAAGTGGTTACATCACATAGCGGTCGTGCGTGTTACTTTAGTCGCTCTCCAATACCTTTTATTCGAAACAACGATGTACAAATTAATTATAAGCAGCACGTTGGTGTATATGCCTATCGCAAGTCTGTCTTAGAACGATATG
>CAXBKC010000566.1:0-1987 GCA_963975615.1 uncultured Oleiphilus sp. | reverse complement strand
TGATATTCCCAGGCTAAATAGGATAAAAGATGGTTAAAGTTCGGGAAGACTACATCGAAGATGCAGATGGCGAAGCTGCTATTGACCATTGGTTGGAAAAGGTTAATCAAATAGCGGACTTTGGTGACACAGCCAAAGTCCGACAAGCTTGTATCGATAGTTTGCAAATTGAAGCGAAAGCTGTTCAGGAAGAACGTATTTGGGCCAAAGATCATAATAGTTTTAGAATTGGTTTAGAGATGGCACAAATTCTAGTGGAGCTTGAGCTAGATCAGAATGCAATTATTGCTGGCATTCTCTATCGTGCTGTACGAGAGGGCAAAGTAACACTAGAAAAAGTCAGGCAGGATTACGGCGAGGAAACAGCCAAATTGATTGAAGGCGTTTCTCAAATGGCTGCTATTTCTGCGACACATAGACCTTTTAAAGGTTCAGTACTAGGACAGACGCAAGGGCAAATTGATAATGTCCGAAAAATGCTTGTCACTATGATTGACGATGTGCGTGTTGTCTTGATCAAACTGGCAGAGCGAACCTGCGCTATCCGTGCAGTTAAAAATGCAGCGCCTGAAAAGCGTCAACGTGTTGCCCGAGAAGTATTTGATATTTATGCGCCCTTAGCTCACCGTTTAGGGATCGGTTATTTAAAGTGGGAGCTTGAAGACCTGTCTTTCAGGTATTTACACGATAGTGCGTATAAAAAAATTGCTAAGTTATTAGATGAAAGGCGTGTTGACCGAGACTTGTTTGTAAGGCGTGTTACCGAAAAGCTGAAGCTAGAGTTAGAAAATGCCCATATTCATGGCGATGTGGTAGGTCGGAGTAAGCATATTTATAGTATCTGGCGGAAAATGCGAAGAAAAAATCTCGATTTTTCAGAGATTTATGATATTCGTGCATTTAGAATTCTCGTTCCTTCCGTACAAGATTGTTACTCTGTTTTAGGTGTTGTTCACTCATTATGGCGGCATATTCCTTACGAGTTTGATGACTACATCGCCAACCCCAAAGAAAATGGTTATCGTTCTTTACATACAGCAGTTATTGGCCCTGAAGGTAAGGTCATGGAGGTACAAATTCGTACCCGAGAAATGCATCAAGAATCTGAGCTGGGTGTTTGTGCCCACTGGCGTTATAAAGGCACTGATGTTAAAAGCCGCTCTTCTGGTTATGAAGAGAAAATTAATTGGTTGCGTCAGGTTTTGGAATGGCAAGAAGAGGTTGGTAATGCCTCTCAAATCGCTTCACAGCTGAGTTCGGATGTAGGTGAAGACCGAATATATGTTTTCACACCAGAAGGGCATGTTGTCGATTTGCCTAGTGGTGCAACGCCGGTTGATTTCGCTTATCGTGTTCATACAGAAGTAGGCCATGCCTGTCGTGGCGCTAAAGTAAATGGGCGAATTGTACCGCTAACTTATCCCTTAAAAACGGGTGAGCAAATCCATATTTTGACATCCAATCATGCAGCGCCAAGTCGCGATTGGTTAAATCCGAGTTTAGGCTATATACAGACTTCTCGCTCCAGAGCAAAGATTGTTCATTGGTTTAAATTACAAGACCGATCTCAGAATATTATCGATGGACGTATACTTTTAGAAGATGAGCTAAAGCGTTTGTCGATTGGTGATGTTGATTACTCAGAGCTCCTTAAACAAACTCAGTTTCAGACTGTAGATGACTTGTTTGCTGCGCTAGGTGGTGGTGATGTAAAGCCAACCCACATTGCTCATGTTGCGCAGAAGCTTCTACAGCCAAAAGATGAGCAGCTATCGCTACGTTTGAACTCCCCTAAAGCACGTCAAACGAATAGTTTTGGCAAGGATGATGTTCGAATCAAAGGTGTAGGGCGCTTACTTACTTCAATTGCAAAATGCTGTCAGCCTGTCCCTGGCGATCCTATTACCGGTTATATAACTATTGGCCGGGGCGTTTCAATCCATCGTCAGGACTGCATGAATCTCCTTCAGCTAGAAGATATGGAACC
>CAXBKC010000565.1:0-2018 GCA_963975615.1 uncultured Oleiphilus sp. | reverse complement strand
ACAGTTGTCACATTCTTGAATATAGGTTGGGTGAGCTTGGTTCTGCGCTTACCATATGATCACGAACCATTAGGAGAGCGATAATCAATGTTGCGGAGCGGCTTACCCCAGCCTCACAATGTACGAGTACTTTTGTTCTAGGTGAGCTATTTTTAGACTTAGAAATAAATTCAAAAAAGGAAGGCAAAACTGAGGCGATATCCTCGCGGATGCCATCTCTAACAGGAAGAAAAATTGTTTGAAAATCTTTCTCTAAAAAAGCGACCTCCGAGTATTTTTCTGCGTTGAGGCAGCTGACAATGTGTGTAATACCTCTTTTTTTGAGTGCTTCTATTTGTCCAACCTTGGGTCGAGAACCAAGATATAAGTCTGTTGCAATTCCACTAAAGCATTCATCCTGAAAATCGATTTCAAAATCTAGTCCTAGTATTGAAAGCATGCGACTTTTTAACCGCTCGACAATTTTATTCATACCTATATAGGCCTTTAACTGTGTTTAACATTCATCGTGATGTCGGCGGTAAAACACTTTGTTCCATTAGTATCAAAGGCCGCTACGGGTACAATAATCTTGCCAGGCTGAGAAAAATCTACATCAGAGCCATCACAAATAACATTCAGGTCGGTCTTAGCTTTAGCAATATATTCAACGGTCATGCCTTGTGGAATCCATCGTGCTCCCTTAGGTATTGAAACATCAGTTGTCATACCACCAGCGAGTTCTGCTGCATTACACATTGCTATCGCGTGGACCGTGCCAATGTGGTTATGTACCTTCTTTTGGTTCTTAAGGACGATTTCGCAGTAACCGAGTTTTAATTCTATCACCTCTGGGTCAATGGTCGAGAAGTAGGGTGCAACTTGGGCAACACTTTTTGAAAACATTTCTGGGCCCATTTGATTAAACATGGCTAAAAATTGGCTCATAATAATTACCTCTTTGGATGAGTTATTTAAAATCATCAACGATGTTGTTTAAGAATTTTAAGACAATGTTTATTTCATCTTCTGAAAATCCATGAGTTAGTTTTTGATTGATTTCCTGAATTAAGGGTCGTATTTCCGGCAGTTTCGCTTGGCCTAGCTCAGCTAAAAATAAACGTGACGCTCTTGCATCTTCGTCACAAGTTTGGCGAATAATTAGCTTGTTTTTTATCATTCGTCCAACTAAACCGGTAACGGCTGAATTATTTAAGCCTAATGTTTTAGCGAGTTCTTTTTGTAAGCAGCCTTCAGATTTCCCAATAAACATCACTGCAGCTGCCTGTGTGACGGTTATCCCTAAACGATCTTCACAATGTACTTCAGCATATTTAAACATGCGATGTTTTGCTTTACTGATGAGAAAAAAAAGACGTTTATCCATAATGCTTGCCTAAAGTAGTTTATATGCGACATAATTAGGTTACATGTGAACTAAATGGTCTGGCAAGCTTTTTTAGATTTGATGGACTGATTAATTTGTCAGCCTTGGTTTGCAATATGCTATAAGTGTGAAATCAGACGTCATTTACTTTTTATAGTTTGCCGTAAGTGCCGAAACTTTATCTGGAGACAATATGCCAAAGACAATAAGCCCTAATGCTGAACTGCATGCTAATGCGTGTATTTTATGCTCTCGAAACTGTGGTATCACCATCACAGCAGATAATGGCAAGCTGGCTAAAATTAAAGGTGATCCACGGCACCCGATGACTAAGGGTTATATATGTCAAAAAGCAGCAAGGTTAGAGCATTATCAAAATCATGACGACCGTTTAACCCACCCTTTAAAAAGGCAAGAAGACGGCTCATTTGAAAAGATAAGCTGGGACCAAGCGCTTACTGAAATCGCCGAGCAGATGGGTTCGATTCGTGATGAATTTGGTGCTGACTCTTTTGCACTTGTTGGCGGTGGTGGTCAGGGTAACCATTTGGGCGGGGCATATGCTCAACAGTTACGTTATGCCATGGGAGGAAGCCGCTATGTCTATTCTGCTTTGGCTCAAGAAAAGACCATGGATTTTTGGGTGAATGGG
>CAXBKC010000564.1:0-2031 GCA_963975615.1 uncultured Oleiphilus sp. | reverse complement strand
CTATTGGTGGTTTTTTTATTTATGAAATACCTTATTTTAAAAGGTTAATACTCTCTTCCGCGAAGCCGACACCTACTTCAGCATAATAATTAAATGCTACATCAGCGCCTAGCTTTATTAGTTCTTGCCGCTCATCTTCATATCTTGCAATTACCGCGATATTCCCACTATATTTTATACTTTTAAGTTGAATGATAATGTTTTTCATTTCGACCACAGAGGGAATTGCTAGCATAACCAGGCGGACTTTATTTAGGTTAAGGTTTTCCCAGAACTCAACATCATCTGCATCAGCCCATGTTACATTTAGGCCTTTTACTTTGTAGTTATCCGCACGCTCTTGTTCAACATCGACACCCCAAACTTCGTTTGGATAATGTTTAATGAGTTCATCATAAGAGCCTGCGCCAACACGGCCCATACCGATGATTAAGATTTTTGCATTAGGTGAGGACTCATAGGGTACAAGTGAATTGCCGTGTCTTCTCTGAAACTTCAAGAGCCAGTTTTTGTGCCTTGTGTAGATGATATGTGCTGATTTATAAATAAGGGTGCTAAAAATAAATGACAGTGAAACAGATAAAGCAATAATGACGAGCCATTCTCCACTTAACCAGCCCTGTGTGACGCTTACGCTAGCTACAATTAAACCAAATTCACTGTAATTACCAAGTAGCAGGGAGGTTAAAAGACTGGTTCGTGCGCGCCTAGCAAGGCTTGTAAGGATAATAAAAAAGAGTATTAGTTTGATAGGTAGTATAAGGCTAAGTACGACGGCAATCGCCCACATATCTAATGTGGGAATAGCGGTAAAACCTATGGATAGAAAAAAGCAAATTAAGAAGATATCTTTAAAGCTCATGAGTGATTTATACATTTCATTTGCTTTTGGTAAGCCAGCTATCAGCATACCAACCACTAAGGCACCTAAATCTCCTTTTAGGTTTACCAGTTCAAAAAGTTGTACGCCGCCGAGTGCTAATAAAAAACCGAGAAGAGGCAGTAGTTCACCATGACCACTAGTATTGGATAACCACTTTAATAGAGGTCTAAGCAACACTAAGCCAAATAAAGCTAACGCCCAGATGCTCGGCATTTTCCCTGTTGCTGCAATTAAGAAACCTACGGCAATAATGTCTTGAGCAATCAAAATGCCGATGGCTAAATCACTATGTTTTGTTTTTAGTTCTGCGTTATCTTCGAGTACTTTGATGGTGCAGACGGTCGAACTAAAGCTTAGAGCGAAACCCACTAAGGCCGATTGTGTAAGCGTGAGGTCTAAGTATTCGTAGCTAACAATCGTGGCTAAAAGGCTAAGGACCGGGAACAGAAAGATAAGCCAAACAGTCATATGGCCTAAGGTCGCGCTCCAAATATCCTTCCTAAGAAGTTGTTTAAAATTAACCTTCAAGCCAATGGTGAATAGCATTAAAGATATTCCTAGATCTGCCAAGGTTTGAAGGGATGCTTCAGGTTGAACACCAAAGGCATTTAAAATAAAACCGGCGAAAAGGTAGCCGACTAGAGAGGGGAGGCTTAACTGTTTTGCACCATAACCAAAAAAGAACGCAACTAAGATCCAAATAAAACTCATTCAAGCAGGCCTATTGTTTTGTAAAACGCTTTATAGATACTAGAGCATATCTTATAAAATAAAGGGAAGTAGTAAGAAATAGGCCAGCAGCGAATGGTGCTTACTTAGGAGCTATATTAAAAATATTTCGTTTGTTGAGCCTGTCGAAACAGGCAAGAAACGTGAGCTCATGGAAACTGGAACGCCCTTCGACAAACTCAGGGACCGCCTTCGACGAGCTCAGGGAGCGGTTGTTTCAGTTTAAGTAAGTACCATTCAGGCCAGAACCTATTTTAGTTGGGAGGAGTTTGTCTTATGGTTTATGCTTTTGTCTAGTAATATGATTGGAATAATTCCAACTAAGACAATGATTAAGGCTGATAAAGCGCTTCTTTCAATCAATTCATCAGATGCAAATTGATAAACTTGAGTAGCCAGAGTTTCAAAATTAAATGGGC
>CAXBKC010000563.1:0-2055 GCA_963975615.1 uncultured Oleiphilus sp. | reverse complement strand
GCTCACTTTCTATCTCTTCCTCTTCTGACCAGCCAGATGCTGAACATCGAATCTCTACATCCGCCTTACCTAATAAACTTTGTGCGCAGCTTTCGTCATTTTCCCAATTCGTAATGTTGTGTTTAAACCAAATACTGCAAAATGTTTTTCCTGCGGCTTGAGGTGTTATAACAAGTTCAGTTGTTGCGCCATTATTTCCGATACTTGCCCTTATTACTTTTCCTTTTAGGAAAATTTGTTGTGCATGCGAGGGAAGTTGAACGTCCGAAAAAATCTCCTTTAGCCAGCTTTCAATCTCTGTCATGTCTGCATTTTTGACATAAATTTCAATGTCAGGAGTTTTCATATTAGTTATCCATAAAGTGTTGGAGGCGTGAGAATAATAAGCGTAAATAGCAGTAAAAGGCTAATAGGCCACTTGGTATGCTAAATACCAGACCGATTAAGGCCAGCAATTCTTGTTTTTCTGAAGGAGGTAACAATAAATTTACATACAGTACTGTCCCGAGGCTAACCAAGAATAGTATCGTACTTAAAGTAAAATATTTAAAATAATAAACCTGATGCTTTTTTGGGGTTTTCTTTTTCGTCAGCATGTAACAATCCGTTAGATACGCATTAGATGGAATCTTACAGTGAGTCGTTCTTGATGAACATATCAAACTGGATATCTATGGTAAGGCTTAATTCAGAAAGTGTTTCTAGTAGTTGTTTTTTTTCTTGAGTGCAGCGCCAATAATGGGGCGTCATGGCTAAAAGTGAAAGAATGTTTTCACTTGAAGTGAGTTTTTTGACTTCTTTTAGATGTAGGGTTTTTGTGTGGGATAATCCATTACTCATATGACTAAAGTCTTTAAACGTTTCTTCTTTAACCTTATCGTAAATAAGCGTTCTTAATTCAATGAGATGGGCTGGGCCAGTAGTCACCATAATGAAGCTGCCCTCTGGCTTTAGAATTCGTTTAACTTCTTCTAAATCAAAATGGAAAAATAAGCCCGTTACTAAATGTTGAGAATTATCAGCCAGTGGTATCCTCGCCAAACTCGAGATTAGCCATTGTATGTCTTTAGTTCTTTGGCAGGCGGCTTTGATCGCCGGCGTTGAGATGTCAATGCCTGTGCTTGCTAGTTCATTGGGTATCTTTTGCTGAATATGATCGTGGATTCTTTGAGTGTAAAAACCTTCACCGCAGGCTAAATCACAATAATGAAATGGGTTATTAGTGGGCAAGGAGATTGAATTACTTATCGGTTTTTTAGTTAGACATTCTTGTATTAGAAAGTCGCTAATAGAGTCATAGAAACCTTGATTCAAAAATTTCGTTCTTGCTTGAACCATTTCTAGAGTGTCGCCAGGGTGTTTGCTTTTTTTGTGCTGGCTAAGTAATAAATTTAAGTAGCCTTGTTTTGCGAAATCGAAGAGATGCCCTTGAATACAAGATGCGCTTTTATATTTCGCCAGTGAGTTTGCATCAATGTTTAAGTTGTTTGAGCAAACAGGGCATATAAGGGCATGTTTCATTGGTTATTTTCTAAGCCAATAATTCAACAAGGATCGCTTCATAAATTTTAGATAGATCGTCTAAATCTTGAATGCTGACGTGTTCGTCAATTTGATGGATGGTCGCATTCAAAGGACCTAGCTCGAGTACTTGTGTGCCTGTTGGTGCGATAAAGCGCCCATCAGATGTCCCACCAGAGGTTGAAAGCTCGGTTTCGATGCCTTTTACTTCTCGTATTGATTTTACCGCGGCCTCAACCAGTGGGCCGGCTGCTGTTAAGAAAGGCTCACCACTTAAATTCCACTCCAAGTCATAAGATAGCGAGTGTTTATCTAAAATCTTATGAACGCTGGTTTTAAGTTGATCAGCAGTTAATTCAGTGGAAAAACGGAAATTAAAGAGTAGTTCTACTGTGCCGGGTATTACATTGGTGGCACCGGTTCCTGAATTAAAATTGGTGATTTGGAATGATGTAGCTGGAAAAAACTCATTGCCTTCATCCCAGCGAATTTCGCAGAGCTCATTTAGTGCAGGCAGTATTAAGTGAATTGGGT
>CAXBKC010000562.1:0-2079 GCA_963975615.1 uncultured Oleiphilus sp. | reverse complement strand
TTTCAATACCGACATATGCTGCAAATGCCTCTTGAGAATAGCCAGCATTAACTCTTAGGTATCTTAATTTATCGCCAAATTCAATTACTAAATCACTCACCTATCAACACTCCAGGTAAAATGATTAGATTTTCATATTGAGGTACAAGCCACCACGCCCTATAATACCCATTCAAGATAAATTATTAGGATCTGTTTTTGATGTTAGACCCATTCGTAGCTCAAATCATTAAAGCAGAAAACTTTGATAAGTTCACAACAAGTGATGTCCGCTCTGCATATTTTGCATTAAAAAAAGATCCCTCTTTGGATAGCGCAGAGATCAGAAGAATGATTTATGCAGAATTAATGAAGTTAGTAAAAAAAGGCTGGTTAGAGAGGAATATACAAAAGCAAAAGGGACAGACTAGATTCAAAAAAACAGTTCATTTTGATGCCACAAACCTTCCTGTTAAGCCTATGGCTTTATTACCTATTTCTGATATTGAAGGCATTGATAAACATAAGAAATTGAGCGCAAAACTAAACTACTATAAATCAGAACTATTATTGAGCTTAGGTGAATCAGAGGCATATAAAGAGATATACTTAGAGCTGCCTGATTTAGCTGAAGAGTTACAACCCAAGTACAATTTAGCGAGGGAAAATAGCACTAAATTGTTGGGGAAAATCAAGGCCATTGAAGCGATCATCGAACAGAGAAATATATGAGACTTAGACGTTGGCAAAATGCATGTATAGATTCGTCATTAAAACAATACCTTAATGGACAGTCTCATTTCTTGGTTTTAGCGACGCCTGGCTCAGGAAAGACTCTGATGGCCTCTGTTTTATCAAACCATCTATTGAAGAATGACCTTGCTGATTTAATCTTTTGTTTTTCCCCATCTTCGATAGTTTCCATGGATTTTGCTGAGTGCTTACAATTAAGATCGAATGAACGTTTTGACGGGCTAATTGGTTCAAAGGGCAGAGCTTATACTTATCAACATTTGCAGTACTTAGATGGTGCTTTTTGGGAGCTATTTGAAAAATATCGAGTATTCGTTATTTTCGATGAAATCCATCATTGTGCAGGATCTACTGTTGATAATGCGAATTCATGGGGAGAGCATATAATTCTGAACATTCAGAACAAAGCTCGATTCACCATGGCATTAACTGGCACGCCTTGGCGCTCAGATACGGCCCCTATCGTTTTTGCTAGCTATGCCTCACCAGATGGTGAAATCTCATGTGATTACGTCTATGGCCTTTATGAGGCAATTTTAGACGGTGTTTGTCGCGTACCTCAGATAATCGCTGTTGATAACAATCATATTTCAGTAATAGAAAATAATGAAACCGCCGTTTTCGAAAGCTTTGATGACCTACTGTCTAACTCCCAAATTGCATACCAGGACGTAATCGAAAATGATGATGTAATAAAACATATCATCACTTCGGCTAGTAAAAAGCTAGATTTTATAAGACTTGAAAACTCTAATGCAGCTGGCTTAATCGTAGCTTCATCGATAGAACAGGCCAATAGAATTTCAACATTAGTAAAAAAATGGCTTCAAGAAGAAGCTGTTGTCGCTACCTATAAGGAAAGTGACCCGACAGCCATTATTCAACGATTCAGACACTCAGAATCCAAGTGGATTATTTCTGTTGGAATGATTAGTGAGGGAACCAATATCCCTCGCCTACAAGTGTGTTGTTATCTCTCAAACATAAAAACTGAAATGTATTTTAGGCAAACACTAGGACGAATTCTTAGAGTTACAGACACTATTAATCAAGAAGCAATTCTTTATATGCCAGCGGAGCCCAAGTTGCTGGAGTATGCTTATAGAGTTAGACATGACGTGCCTGTTGAGGCTGATGTTGTAAAATTTGAAACAATGCAATCACTGCTTGTCGGCGATGAGACTAATAGTCAAAACAAAACTATTTCTCTGAAAGAACCTAGCATTGATTTGGCAGGCAAAGAAATTAAACTAAATGGTTTCATTGAAAACACTGATAGCTTGTTCGATGAAGATTTTTTATCAACTTCATATGACCAAGTGATGAATATATTCGGTCGTTTCAAAC
>CAXBKC010000561.1:0-2139 GCA_963975615.1 uncultured Oleiphilus sp. | reverse complement strand
AACTAGTAACCAATGAGGATGGCTCGCAAACGTACTCGGTTACTCTACAAATATCGGGTTTGATGACAGCGCTGACTTTTTTGCCAGCGATGTTGATGATGATGACTTCATTTACTCGAACCATTATTGTATTTTCAATATTGCGCCAAGCTTTAGGCCTTCAACAAGCACCCTCTAACCAAATCATTTTAGGCCTGACTCTATTCTTAACTTTTTTTATTATGTCGCCAGTACTTGATAAAGTGAATGAGATAGCGATCCAGCCTTATATAAATGAAGAGCTAGCGCCTTTAGATGCGGTTAAAAAAGCGAGCGAACCTTTCAGGGAGTTTATGTTATCTCAGACCCGTGAAGATGATATTGCTTTATTTGTGCGAATATCTGGAGTTGAGTATCAAGGTATCGAAGAGTTACCTTTTACCGTTCTAATGCCGGCATTTGTGACGAGCGAATTAAAAACAGCGTTTCAGATAGGCTTTTTGTTGTTTTTGCCCTTTCTAATTATCGACATGGTGGTTGCAAGTGTATTGATGGCTATGGGTATGATGATGCTATCGCCAATGATAATTTCTCTGCCATTTAAGATTATGTTTTTTGTGTTGATCGATGGCTGGGCATTGGTTATGGGCAGTTTGGCAGCCAGTTTTGGGATTTAGATTCTTAGAATTCTTTATAGAAAAGCCTTTTTGTAACGTCTCTCTTAAATGTATGGCAGGGGAAGGATATGACACCTGAAGTCGCTATTGAAGTTGTGAGTGAAGCTATCTATCTCATTCTGACCTTGGTAACTTTGATCCTAGTGCCAGGCTTGATTGTTGGGCTTATTGTGAGTGTGTTTCAAGCGGCAACACAAATTAATGAGCAGACTTTGAGTTTCCTTCCACGGCTTCTAGTCACGCTATTTGTTATTATTGCGGCTGGTCCGTTCATGATGCAAAAAATCTTAGATTACTCTGAGACTCTTATTCGCAATATTCCCACTTTCATAGGTTAGGGCATGGAATTCACCGATGCACAGATTGGCGCATGGGTCGGTTCATTTGTTTGGCCTTTATTTCGCATCGCCAGCTTTTTAATGATTATTCCGATCTTTGGTACTCAGCTTGTGCCAATGAGAGTTCGAAGTGGTATGGCATTTTTATTGGCTGTTATCGTCGCGCCACTTATTCCTGAAGTGCCTTTGATAGAAGCGCTTTCCATCGAAGCTGTTCTTATAACAATGCAGCAAGTTTTTATTGGTGGTTTAATGGGTTTGATGTTTGTCATGTTATTGCAAATTTTTGTTGTGGCGGGGCAACTTATTGCAATGCAAATGGGCTTGGGCTTTGCGTCTATGGTTGACCCTATCAATGGCGTGAACGTGCCAATATTGTCTCAAATATATTTAATTTGTGTGACTTTGATCTTTTTGTCTATGAATGGTCACTTGGTCATGATCGAAACGATTATTGAGAGTTTTGATATCTGGCCCATTTCACAAGATATCTTAGGTGGTGGTAGCATTCAGCCAGAGCAGTTATGGCAGTTTTTACTCAGAATAAACTGGCTATTTGCCTCTGCGTTGTTAGTTGCACTTCCTGTTATAACATCAGTGTTAATCGTTAATATCTCTTTTGGCATTGTGACCAGAGCCGCGCCACAAATGAATGTTTTTACCTTGGGTTTTCCGATAGGGATGTTATTTGGCGTGTTTTTAATCTGGGCTAGTGTGTCCGAAATGGCGCCCATGTTTGATCGCTTCAGTCGAGAGTTATTCGAGTTTTTTAGAGAAATAAAGGGAGCCTAATCTATGGCTGAAGGTGGCGATAGTAGTCAAGATAAGTCGGAAGAACCCACCGCTCGGCGTATTGAAAAAGCCAAAGAAGATGGTCAGGTTCCTCGATCAAAAGAGCTAAACACCACACTGTTATTGATGTCAGGTGCGGCAGGCTTGCTTATTTTTGGTGATCAAATTGGCCATCATCTTATTAATATAATGACGGCTAGTTTCTCATTTACACGAGAAGCTGCATTTGATCCAAAGCAAATGTCTTTATATTTGGTTAATGCTGCCGTAGAAATTTCCCAAATAGTTATACCTTTCTTAGTTGTATTGTTCATCGCAGCGATTGTTGGCTCAATTGCTTTAGGCGGTTGGCT
>CAXBKC010000560.1:0-2187 GCA_963975615.1 uncultured Oleiphilus sp. | reverse complement strand
CTGATAATTGAACTTTCCGCACTACCTTGGAAGATCCAGTGCGAAGCTTTCAGGTTAGTGGTGTCAGGAAACCCCAGTTTATTAGGCATGTATTCCTGATTACTGTCGTGGTTTAAGGTGGTGTGTTACAGAGGTGTATTTGATGGACATGTATCCAGTTTAAAAAGATAAACTGAGCTGATCATTCAATTTTACTAGCTGGTCGCCTAGTGAAATTACACCGCTTTGAATCACCTTTGCGCAGATGCCGCCATGTCCTAACATGGCGGCAACGGCACCTTTTCCCAGTGCTTGTTCCATGCGTAAGCAAGGGTGGCAATGCGCATTTGCTTCAAAAACAGCATCACCAATTTGAAATCGTTGATGTCTGAGTGCGACCAAGTTAATACCTGTTACCACCACATTACGTCTTAACACGCTTGGGTCAATGGCTTCATACTTGAGAAATTTTGCAATTAAATCGATGTGTTCTTGGTTAATAAACGTAACCTGCCTGGCTGAACCTGGGTTGCCTGTGTAACGTCTATCACCCTCTAAGCCTAATCCTTGTGTAGCGAGTGCGTTATTAACAACGAGCATATCGGCTTTTCGTTGTGGGCGAAGGCCGATCCAGCTTACCGATCCAGGAGGTAAATCTTGAAGGTGACGGCTTAAAAGTCTTCCAACTGAATTCATGCTACTCAACCTTAAGTATTTTGATGTTTGTTACTTTGGATTACTAATTTTGATTTTGTAAGTTTATCAGAACTTACAAAATTCATTGGAAGTGAATTCACACAGTGTCGAGTGTTTTTTAAGTGTGAGGGGGGCTAAGATTTGTCATTTTTTAAGTTTTAGAATAAACGTGGTTTAAAAAAGAATAAATGGGTCGCTGACAAATGATAGTGTTAATGATTCTCAGTTGATACCAACCCATTTAATCGCTTTGAGATAAATAATCCCAAAGCGATTTTCAATCACTTATACCTAGTGGGTCAGATAAGAGTTGCTTTCAGGGCTATCAGATGGATAGCTGATAACATCATTTTCCTGCAAGCCCATGAGTTCCATGAAAGCACCATGATCAACGTGAACCAGATTTTTGTGATCACCGCTTTCAAAGTAAATATCTTGCATCTGCATCAGACTTTGGTCCCAAATAACCGGTAAACCATATACCTGTCCTAATGCAGGAACGGCACCAAGTTCGCAGTCATCAAAGATTGTTTTTAATTCTGCCTCGGCTATCAATCGATAATTTCCTTGCATGTGATTATTTAGCCAAGGAATCACCAATTTGTGGCTTGCTGGAATAACACAAAGCCGATAAGTTTCACCATCGTGCGTCATAACGGCTTTGGCCATCTGGCTGCTCGGGATATTAGCTGATTTAACTGAATCAAGACTAGTTGAACTTTCTGAGTGCTCCACTAGGTCATAGTGTATACCTGTCTTTGACAGATGAGCTTCAATTCTAGGGGCTATTGACATGATAAATACCTCCTTTTTTATTTTGCTTCACCTATCTAGCATATCCCTGTGCATGTGGTGGGTCAAAGATCTGCTGTGACTTAGCAGAAATTTTGTTAGGTCGAAATGGAATGACGAAAAGGAAAGAAGTTATCACGAATTTTTCACAAATAATGTTTTTTTATAACATCAAGCCCCCTGTCCTAATAATCCTTCTACATTCACGTTATAGTAAATTTATAGAAAAATAGTCAGTTGAATCAATTTGATAGATAGGCTTCTAAACATGTTATTAAAAGTGTTCTTACTTTCGGCAATCACACTAAGCATTGTATTACAGTCTGGTGAACTTGTAGCCAGTCAATACATCACCTTATCTCAGATTGCCTTTGTCGGTAATGATCGTACTGAGAGAGCAGTACTTCATAGAGAATTAGGTTTTGGCGTGAATCAGAATGTATCAATCGAGATGCTTGAACAAGCAATGCAGAACATAAGAGATACTCTGCTTTTCTCTGAGGTGAGTTATCAGTTGTTTGATCAACAAGGCGGTCATGAGTTGGTCATTACCGTTGAAGAGAAATGGACAACGATTCCGATTATCAAACTGTCTTCGGGAGGCGGCATTAATCAATTAACACTAGGGGTTTACGATCCAAATTTGTTTGGAAATTACTTAGAAGGTGGGTTTCAGTACGAACGGTTGGGCGATACTAATTCAGCTGTCGTTTGGTATAA
>CAXBKC010000559.1:0-2234 GCA_963975615.1 uncultured Oleiphilus sp. | reverse complement strand
CTTCACCGAAATGGATTGAAAACCGCTTTGATAAATCTCTGATTTTTTTGGGGAATGGGGTTATATCCGCTTGCCCTTGTCCATCAAATGATTGACTCAATGAATCAAGGTGCATTTTTAATTGACTTAAGATAGCGCTCTTTTCTACTGCACTTTCATTGAGTTCCGCTATTAATTCTTCAAGTGCTTCTTTATCATCACTTTCGAAACTGATATCAGATAACACTTTGCCTATGTAAGAAGTTTTTTCACGTAATTCCTGATGAATGTCTCTCTGAGCATCTATGGCTATGAATGGTATCGCGTCAATTCGCTTGGTAAGTTTTTTATTTATGGTCTCTGTATCGTCAGTCCAGCTTTCGAATTCAGACCAACGAGATAACGGATAGCGAGTAACTTTATAGCCACCCTTTATACTATCTTTTTCACAGAGGGTTCTTATTCCTACGAAGTCATTACCTTCAAGATCTGCTTGTCTCAGCTCTCCAAACACTTCAACCCATTCATCTGAAAAAATATCTACTCGTTTACCTGCTCCATCTACAGGAACGATTGAAATATCTATAATAATTTCTGAACGGATATCATCATTACTATCAATATAAAAATCTTCATCAGTCAAATGTCTTGAATAGTCACCTAACGCAAGCTGCAACGCTTTTATGATAGATGTTTTACCTGCATTGTTTTGACCAATAAGAACAGTAACTTTTGGCAAAGATATCTCTAAGTTGGAGATTCCTCTAAACCCTGAAATTCTTACAGTATTAATTAATATTGACACCTAAGTAACCTTCTAATGTACAAACAAAAACAGTTCATTTGGCAGTCTACTACTATTATTCGATAATGTTCAATTCTGTTCTGTAATGCTTGAAAAAGAATAGCCAGTTTTTGGGTGACTTTACAATTATTGACAGAATTCCAAGTTAACAACTTTAGGCCTGTGAGTATGTGCCAGTGTCCGTTCCCACAAGCGACTGATGGTCAATTATCAGGACACCCACAACAAAAAGATTAAAATTTGAATAAGCAATGAGGTCGGTTGTGTTCACTTCTCCCACTGGCCTGCTAATTTCCCAACTATCTCACACAATCTTGCTTCTATTGATTTCAGTTCCATGTTCGATTTGCTGGGGTCTTGTCTTTTGCTTTTCACATTAGCAGAGATAAGGCAAACACAGAAAAACAAAACATGATTGAGTAATTGCCCTAACGCGCTTTGGGGCATAATTGATTTAGTCCCCTAATCCGGTTTTGGACAAAAAAGAGTTAAAGCTGTTATAAAAAGGAGAGCACTAATGATCAATCCTAAACTTGAAGCAGCTAAAACCGAGTTAAATTACAAATTCCCGCTCGATTATAGCTGTCTAAAGCATAGTATTACGTCGTTATCAAATTACACGAATGCAGCAAGAGGATCCGCAGTTTCCATTACAGTAACTAAATCAGCTTTGGGTGGATAAATCAGCTCATTTGTAATAGAAATCTTAACCTCTTTAGCTTTTTCACGAACTAACTTAACTTTTTGTTCCCAACCTTCTGTAAATACAGCCCCCCAAGAACCTAGGTCTAAACACGTTACATAATTCTCTTGTCTATACGGTAAAGGCTCTACATTCAGTACACTGGCGGCTACATTATTACCCGCAAACTTGCCCATTAAAATAGCATGCTGACAGCTCATTAATGCATAGTTACCTTTATCATCGGAAGCTACATATGCGACATCACCAGTGGCGTAAACATTATAAATCCCTTTAACTTGCAGTAAAGGATCCACCACTAAACGCCCATGAGGCCCTTTGTTACTAGAAAGTAAACTGGTTAAAGTATTAGCTTGTACCCCCGCGGTCCAAATTACGGTTTCAGACTCAATAAGTTCACCATTGCTGAGTAATACGCCATCGGCGTTAATTTCACTGATGTCGGCGTTAAGCATCCAAGTAATACCCAACTCATTGCTGGCTTGCTTTATGACAGTCTGTAATTCTTCACTGTAATTAGAGCCTATCTGACCACCACGTTCGACAACGATAACGTGAATTGGACTGTCATCACTAAATTGAGATCGTAATCGTGATGGTAATTCTGTAGCAAGTTCAATACCTGTAAAACCGCCACCACAAACAACAACTGTATTGCGAGCAACCGAATAAGGTTTGCTCGGTAAAGTATTGAGATGTTCTTCTAAAATGCTTGCGCTATCTAGTTGATCAATATCAAAAGCAAAC
>CAXBKC010000558.1:0-2234 GCA_963975615.1 uncultured Oleiphilus sp. | reverse complement strand
AGACCAAGAGAACTCAAATGAAGTAGTTGTATTGCTACATGGCTTTAGCGCCAACAAAGAAAACTGGCTGCGCTTTAGTCAAAACCTGCCACAACGCTATCAAATTTTTGCTTTAGATCTGCTAGGCCACGGCCAACACGAAATCAATCTAGATAGGAATTACAGCATTGAGACACAAGTAGACTACCTTCACACCTTCATAACAGACGTAATTCAACAACCTGTTCATATAGTAGGGAATTCTATGGGCGGCGCTATCGCATCACTCTATGCCGCTACCTATCCGAGTGAAGTTAAAACGCTCATGTTGATAAGCCCCGCTGGCGTTCATGACATTCCCTCTGATATGGATAAAATTATAGAAGGTGGAACCAACCCTCTTATCGCAAGCTCTGTAGATCAATTTTATGAGGTCTTTGATTTCGTAATGTCAGATAAGCCCTTTATCCCAGAACCAATCTTATTAGTGCAAGCTGAGTACTCTGTTAGCCGCTTTGCTTTAAATCAAAAGATTTTTTCAGATATCAGAAAAGATTTAGACAAGCACCTTGACCAAAAATTCCCGTCAATAAAAGCTCAAACCCTCGTTTTATGGGGTAAAGAAGACCGCGTTATTAATGTCGAAAATATCCATCGCTATACCGCACTTATCCCTAACTCAAAACCAAAGATTCTTGAGGGCATTGGCCATTTAGCCATGCTAGAAGCTCCGGAACTTAGTGCTCAAGCATTTATCAAATTATCAACTACTTCTAATTAGAGAAGCGTATTTAGGAGTGCTTGTGAATCCACACTTAAGAAAAATGCTCTGCACTTTTGAACGTAAATTTAATGCTCAGCTTACTGACTCAATGGATATATTTTCCTTACAAGAACTAAAGGAAGGTGAGCATTGGATAAAAGCGGGGGACATTTGTGAAGATTTTTTTTATATCTCTGAAGGCATCTTAAGACTTTATTATATTGATCACGAAGGTCATGAGATCAATGAAGGCTTTTATGATGAAGGCGAATTGCTTGGCCCCATAACAACTTTTGTGAATGGCTCACCTTGCCCTTATTATATTCAAGCACTAGAACCTGCCACTTTAGTGGTTGCCAACTATCACAAGTTTCATGCCTATGGTTTTGATCGACCAGAAATACTCCGTTTTGAAATCACCTTTATGCATAATTTATTTGTAAGAAATGCAAAGAGAGATGGCAAACGCCTGCTAAGCAGTGGTGAGCAGCGTTACCGCTGGTTTTGCCGTGAGTATCCACAGTTTTTGAATCGTGTACCGCAGTACCATATTGCTTCTTTTCTTGGCATGACCGCGGTGAGCCTATCCAGATTACGTAAGCAGATAAACGAACAGCGCAAATAAAAAAGCCGACTCAAACAAGGCTTGAATCGGCTTAAGTTTATACGCTAGTTTAGATATCTAAAGCTAAACGTGTACCTTGATTAATTGCACGTTTGGCATCTAATTCTGCCGCAATATCCGCACCACCAATCAAATGGTAAGGCTTGTTCAAACCATCAACTAAATCTCTCAATGGCTCCTGACCTGCGCATAAAATAATATTATCGACATCGAGGACTTTTTTCTCACCCGCTATCTCAATATGTAAACCCTGATCATCTATTTTTTCATAGGTACAGGCAGGTATCATAATTACACCTTTATTATTTAAGCCTGCTCGGTGAATCCAACCCGTGGTTTTGCCAAGCTTCGCACCTACTTTAGATTTCTTTCTTTGAAGTAGGTAAATCTCACGAGGAGAAGCCGTCACGTCTGCCTGAACGCCTTCGATACCACCTCGTGCAGCCATAGACATATCGACCCCCCACTCTTTCATAAATGCAGGAATATTCTGACTGGTCGCTACACCTTGATGCGCTAAGTATTCAGCGATATCAAAACCAATGCCACCCGCACCCATAACGGCTACTTTCTTGCCAACAGGTACTTTATTTTTTATCACATCAATATAACTTAGTACTTTTGAATGCTCGACACCTTCAACTTCAGGTGTTCTTGGCTTGATTCCTGTTGCAAGAATAACTTCATCAAAGTCATCTCCTTCAAAATCACTTGCCGTGACAGCTGTATTAAGCTTTAAAGTGACGCCAGTCTTTTCGATCATTTTTCCGAAATAACGGATCGTTTCAAAAAACTCTTCTTTACCTGGCACTTGCTTAGCAATATTAAACTGTCCACCAATTTCATTAGCTGCATCAAACAATGTTA
>CAXBKC010000557.1:0-2246 GCA_963975615.1 uncultured Oleiphilus sp. | reverse complement strand
CTTTTGTACTGAATTCGCACGTCTTTCACCAAGAGCCATGTTATAACCCTTAGTGCCTCTTTCATCTGTATGGCCTTCTAATACAATTTTTACTGAAGGGTTAGCAGATAAGAACGCGGCATGCGCTGCAAGTGCTGCACGTGATTCTGTTTTAATAGAGTCTTGATCAAAGTCGAAGTAGAAAGTACGAATTTCACGCATTGCTGCTTGCTCTTTCATTGCAGCTTCTTGTGCTTGCTGAGCGGCTAACTCTTGAGCGGCTAACTCTTGAGCAGCTAACTCGCGTGCTGCAATTTCCGCTTCATCGGGTGCTGCAGATGTATTTGCATCATTTTCAGCTTCGGTTGCTGCTGAATCCATTTCAGCATTTGTAAATGCATCATCTTCAGCCGTGCTCATGCTTTCACAACCGCTTAAAATAAAAGCAGATAGGAATAAAGCAGATAGCATTTTTATAGTATTTAATTTCATGTTATTACCTTCATAATCATTATAGGATTGAGTAGAGAATCTGTCCGCGCACATGATTGTATATTAATATACAGATAGTATTACGTTCCGAAGCATGCAGAGCTTACCGCAAGACCAGTAAAACACAAGCAGCTTTTAAATAAAAAACTAATTTTTAGATGAATTTTTAGTCATTTACTTAAACACAGGTCAAATTATAAAAAAGGTGACCAAGCAGGCTCCAAGACATCACCATACGACGACGGTATGAAATATTTGGCACCACCATCAACCGACACAACGGCCAGCACCTTCTTATCTCCTCTGAGGGTCGAGTATATAATCATTCTTCCGTTCGGAGAAAGGCTCGGTGACTCATCCAACGAAGTTGAAGTTAAGATTCTCTGCTCACCGGTTTTTATATCGATAGAAGCGATATGAAAGCCCGCATCACCTCGATTCCTTCCGTCTGGCTTATGCACAAAATAGATTGACTGACCGTCTCGACTATATCTAGGTCGCGCATTATAGCTACCAGAAAAAGTTAGCCGCTGAGGAACTAAGTCGCTTAAGCGCATTTGATAAACTTGAGTTTGGCCGCCTCGGTCACTGGTAAACGCTATTTTCTTACCATCAGGGGACCAACTTCCTTCAGTATCAATACGATAATGATTTGTTAAACGATCAATTCGGCTGGTTGTCAAGTCATACCGATATAATTCAGCATTCCCGTCTTTAGAGAGCGTCATAACCAGAGATGAGTCATCTGGCGACCACATAGGTGAATCATTTAAGCCAGTAAAGCCAGTAATTTTACGCTGGTGCGAAGAACCCACATGCTGAATATAAATGGCAGGTCGGCCAGAATGAAAAGAAACATAGGCTAAATGCTGACCATCATTAGACCATGCCGGCGATAGCATAGGTTTATGACTTTTAAATAAAGTAAATTCACCATCGCCGTCTGCATCAGCAACATTCAATCGGTATTCTTGCTTAGTTTTTGTCAACTGTTGATGCGTGATATATGCAATCTTGGTAGAAAAGGCTCCCTGAACGCCCATTATTTTTTCATAAACAACATCACTAATATAATGCGCTACCTTTCTTAAGCCGCGCTCACTTGTTGCGACTATTTCACCGGCCATACGAGTTTGACTAACAACTTCAATCAACTCATAACTAACATCATACTTTTTAGTTGCAGGTATATATTTAATACTCCCAACCAAAACATAGCTTTGACCCAGCATACGCCAGTCACGGTAATGAACCTGAGACATAGCTTCCGGCAAGCTTAACATACGGTTAATAGGAAGAGTTTGGAAGTCGCCACTTCGCTGTAAGTCGTTCGCAATAATCGTCGAAATATCCTGGGATATGGGCAATCCAGTTTTATTTGAAAAAGGAACGATCGCGATAGGTAACGCACTATCAGAGCCTTTTGTAATCTCAATCGTCAATACAGCCAAAGACAGACGGCTAAAGGAAAGCATAAGCATTAAAATAATCAGTTTTTTCATAAAAATCTCATAAAGAAAAATAATGTTTAATCTATTTATTCAGGTGTGAAAGACATATTGAATTGTCTAAAGTTTCGTTCAAATACTTTATTATCATCAGGAACCAAAAAACGCCGAACACTTTTAACCGCAAGTATCGCAGAACGATCAAAGGCATCATTCCCACTTGAATTTATAACATTTACAGAAGAAAGCTCTCCGTTTGGAAGTAAACGTATGCCCAGTGTTATTCTTAATCCGTCGCTTTTTGGAGGAATACGCCAAAGGCCTTCG
>CAXBKC010000556.1:0-2248 GCA_963975615.1 uncultured Oleiphilus sp. | reverse complement strand
ACATTAACAAGCACTAGACTACTACCAGTTGCACCTACTATATTCTGCTCATCTTTTCTCCACTGGAAACTTAGCGCGCCACCACCTGATGCAGAAGTCGTAAAAAATGCATTATCGCCCTCTTCAATTGTTAAGCTTTGCGGATGTGCAGATATTTGTACGGCAGACACTTCGACAGGATTTTGATCTTCCTCTTCGGTTGGCGTTTGACTATCAACATCACTAGCATTATTTAGCGCATCTTCCTCACCCGCTCCCACACCACAAGCCGATAAAAATAAACTCATAACCAAGACAAAGACTAACTTCATACTTGAATTTGTTTTCACTGCATCTAAATAACTTACTAACGACATTCTCATACCTTTACCCGCATTTTCTTTTCAAGTGACAATGTACAAATATTAACCTATCCATCATTAATGTGACGGATATAGCTACCATTTCAGCACTGTTTTGCGCCATTAAAATGACGGTGGTGAATTTTTGTGACATCGTTTCAAAATTTAAGCGCAGGAACACACATCTCATCGCTATATGAATAAAAACGAGAACAAGCTAAAACATTGAAGATTATTTCATTAAGTCACTAACTGGTTTAAATGAACGGCGGTAAATCTTATTAAGACCATTTTTTGACAGCGCCTCTATGTGCGCTTTTGTGGGGTACCCTTTATGCCTAGCTAAGCCATAGCCCGGGTATTTCATATCTAGTTCTTTCATTTCTCTATCGCGAGTCACCTTAGCAAGAATAGAGGCAGCACTGATGCAGGCCACCTTACTATCTCCTTTAATGACTGAGTCGCACGGTATACTTAATTTAGGACACCGATTGCCATCAATTAAGGCAAATTCAGCAAGCGGATCTAATGCTTCAACCGCTCGCTTCATTGCGAGTAACGAAGCATGGAGTATATTAAGCTCATCAATTTCTTCGACACTCGCGCTGGCAATCGCAAAACTTAATGAAGAATGAATAATTTCCTCATAGAGCTTTTCACGTTTTTTTTCAGATAATTTCTTTGAATCAGCTAGACCTATTATTGGTTTATTCGGATCCAAAATTACCGCGGCAGCAACAACAGGGCCGGCAATAGGCCCGCGACCAGCTTCATCTACGCCAGCAAATAAATGGCCGGAATAAATACGCTTGAATGATAGGTAATCGAATTCCGCTTCAGAAAGAAGCGAGTTTGGCGTTAATCCTTTAGACATTGAAATATCCCTATAAACTTAAGATTTAGTTTTTGAAGAGCGCTCTAATAAAGCCGCTATGGCATCCGCTGCCTGCTCACTTGCACCTCGCTTTAACTCATGGTGCAAGCCTTCAAACTCTATTTGCATTTCTCTAGACTTATCTTCATCAAGCCGCTCAAGAACCTGCGCTCCAATTAACTCTGCACGTGCCTCGCCTTGAATTAACTCAGGCACTAATTCTTTATTAGCCAGTAAGTTTGGCAGTGAAATGAACGGAACTTTCATCAACCGCTTCATTATATAATGCGTAATGGCTGAAACTTTATAAGCAACAACCATTGGTCGCTTTAAAAGCATCGCCTCAAGAGTAGCGGTGCCAGATGCTAAAACAACCACATCACTTGCTGCCATAACATCTCGAGACTGCCCATTTATTAATGTTATGGGTAAGTCGCTAGCGTACTCCAGTATAAGAGTTTCTAGTTGCTGCTTGCGCGCTTCATTTACATACGGCAAAAGAAACTCAATTTCAGAATCATGCTCATAAAGCCAACCAGCTGCTTCCAAAAAACTTTGCCCTATATACGAGATTTCTCCGCCACGACTACCAGGCAATAATGCAACTATCTTGGCGTTTTGAGATAAGTTCAATTTATCTCGCGCCAAGGCCTTATCTATTTTAATTGGAATTAAATCAGCCAAGGGATGACCAACAAATTTAACAGCTACTTGGTGTGCTTTGTAGAATTTAGCCTCAAATGGAAATAACGTCAGCATCAAATCAACCGCTCTCGCTATTTTAAAAACCCTTTTTTGACGCCAAGCCCAAACAGACGGACTAACATAGTGACCTGTTTTAATTCCCTTCTTGCGAAGAGCTAACTCTAGGCCCAAATTAAAATCGGGCGCATCAATACCAATAAATACATCAGGACGCGTCTTAATAAAGTGGCGTTTAAGGTTACGTCGAATACCTATTAATTCAAATATTCGACCTAAAACTTCAACCAGACCCATTACCGACAAGCGTTCCATTGGAACCTGTGACTGA
>CAXBKC010000555.1:0-2268 GCA_963975615.1 uncultured Oleiphilus sp. | reverse complement strand
TATTGTTATAGAGCCTCCTGAGTTTAGTTCCATTTGGTCGACAATTGCTTGGAACGCCTGCTCAACATTTTCACCTGTTTTTGCACTGGTACGAATTGTGGTCATGCCCAATTTTTCAAGCTCTTGTAGATCAAAAGAGCCTAGTTTCCAATCAAAGCTCAGATCACTTTTATTCAATAAACACACAATGGGGATGTTAGGTAAATACTCGCAAAGTGTTTTATGGATATCCGCAGCTATCTCAATACTTGTTGGCCGTGTACCGTCTAACACGAGTAAAACACCAGCAGACCCTCTTAAATTACTGGGCTTGAGTGCAGTGAAGATGTCAACACCTTCGATGTCCCAAATCATCAAATTTACTTGATGGTTAGTGGTTTCAACTATTTTTTTGGAAATTTTAACGCCGATTGTGGTTAGGTAGTTATCACTAAAAATACTGTCTACAAAACGCCTGACCAAGCTAGTTTTGCCTACAGCAAAAGGGCCAACCAGACAGATTTTTTTTGCAATCACCTTGCTCACAACCGCTCTCCTTGCTGTTCAATATGAGCACTTACTTCTTTACCGGAAGCTTGTTCAAATTGTTGCGTGTCATTCATTGCTTGTACCACTTGTAGGGTCACTCTTCGCTGTACGTTTTCAGCCATATTATCACGATCAAGATGACCTACTCCCCATGTAACAATAATGTCTGAGCTTACTTTATTTGCAGTAAGTATAGCCTTAATCTCATCTGCCCTTTTTTGACTAACTTTATTATTGATTGTCGAAGAGCCAGAACCATCTGCAAACCCCATCAAAATAATTTGCAAGTTCCCTCCACCTACCAAACTTTCTAAGCCTTCTATAGCATCAATTAAACCGGGTATTTTTAAGAGCTCAGTTTCAGAAAGACCAATCTCACCAATATCAAAGTAAAAAATGGTGCTCTGCACCTTATTAATTAAAGTCTGGAATACTTCACTCTTTGATTGCACTTTGACGACAGGTTTGGGTAAAGGCCCAAAATGTACAACATGAGCATCAATGTTTAGATCCAGAGCTATCGTCTTCGTTAAAGCGAGCTCTAAGTCTTTAACCGATTGTGATTCTGGGCTCCTAATGGCCTTGACATAAAGCCTGCTGTCTTCACGCTTAGTCGAAATCACCACATAACCTGCCTGATTATTCACCGCAGTTTCAAGCTGTTTAAATTGCTGACCTAACTGCCATGCATTAAAACTTTGATAACTAATATAGGATATAACGCCAAAAATCAAAACTACCGCCATCCAGGGATTACCCTTTGGTTTCTGCTCTACTTTTTGACTTAATAAGCATCCAGCTAAGATAGGGTCTGTAGCTTCGAACTCTTCTCTATCACCTTCGAAATGATTAAGTGCCTTAGCAAAATCTGAATGTATTTCTTCGATGACTGTATTAGCTTTTGAAAATAATTCATCTGATGCGGATCCCCTGACAGCAATCGCTAAAACCGCTAGAGGACCAACATAAAGCAGAAGTTCAAGATCGCCAAAACGAACCCGCTCAAGTGTTTCACGACCAGCTGAAAAAGAGTCTGATACGAAATCACTAATCGCTGTTAGCATGCTCGATACGAGTTCTGGGTCCTGTGCTTCAACTTCAGGCGCGGTGACAGAGTTCAATAATAAACCGGTGTCTTTATGTACCAGCAATACCTGCTCAACACGGTATTGGATGGTCTGTAGTAAGGCATATTGTGCGTATGGCATACCTGCTCGCCATGCCAGAATACGCCATTTAATCGAGCTAAATGATAAGCTTTGTTCGAGTAAGGTATTTAAAGTCTGGACCATTTCAGCTAAAGAGGACGATACCGCTTTTCGAATAGCCGGCCCCATAATAGGAAATAGAATATTGGTAATACGGCTTGGATTTTGCTCGATAGATTTTTCCATCGCCTGATCCAAAACCGGTGCCAAGGCTTCACCCAAGTCGTGCTGAGAACTTTTTTTCAATGCTTCTGGCAAAGCATCAACGACTCGATCTACATTTGCTTCTCTCGTGATGAAACGATTAATGGCTTCTGAATAATCTTCACCTAGCAACAAACGCCTAAGCCTTAGATAATCATTATCCACAGCACTGTCATCAGAAGAAGAACCTGAAGCATAGCCTTCTGATTCGTCTAAATCGTCGTCGAAAGGTTGTTGGTCTTCAGTTTTTTCATCAGAATTCTGCATATTAGCTTGATTCGCCTTCCAAGCTATTTGCCATGTTTACAAATAAAGCTGCAAGCGCTTT
>CAXBKC010000554.1:0-2274 GCA_963975615.1 uncultured Oleiphilus sp. | reverse complement strand
CCAGCATCAACGCAAGTGGGATAAACGCCCAATACCATTCACCTAAAATAGCCACGAACCACAAGGCCTGAAACAGCAAGGCATTGGTAAGAACATGCTTATTTTCAAGTAGGGTATTCATGATCAGCTAATCACTTCGTTACGAAATTCAGGCTTTGCAAATAGCATGTGCGAGACACCAATAGCGCGCTCTGAAAAGCCACCTTCACAATAGCTTAGATAGAAGAACCACATTCTTAAGAAGTCTTCGCTATAACCCTGAGCACGTGCCTCTTCGATATTCACTTCTAACTGCTTGGCCCAAGCATTAAGGGTGCGCGCATAGTGTTGTGCAAAATCATCTAGGTGAACTAACCTCAGATCGCTGGCATTCATCGAAGCTGTTGATAAAGCATTAATAGAAGGAATACAGCTACCAGGGAAAATATACTTTTTGATGAAGTCGACATCACGCTTAGCCTGTTCGTAGCGTTGGTCTTCAATGGTGATCGCCTGTATTAACATCGAGCCATTTGGCTTAAGCAAGCTTGAACAGGTTTCGAAAAACGTTTCGTAATATTCCCAACCCACGGCTTCGATCATTTCGATAGAAACCAGCTTGTCATACTGACCTTTCAGGTTCCGATAGTCTTCTGTTAACAGAGTGATTTTATCTTGCAGATTTTCAGCTTCGACACGCTCTTTGGCTAACAAATATTGTTGCTCAGAAATGGTCGTCGTGGTGACATGGCAGCCATAATGTTTCGCGGCATAAATAGCAAAGCCACCCCAGCCTGTACCAATTTCAACGACTTTATCATTGGCACTTAATTGTAGTTTCTCACAAATACGCTTGAGTTTAGTTTCAGATGCCACTGCCATAGAGGCTGATTCTGAAGGAAATATACCTGATGAATACATCATGCTCGGATCAAGAAATAGCTTGAAGAAGGCATTCCCTAAATCGTAATGGGCAGCAATATTTCTGCGTGAACCTTTTTCGGTATTTTCATTGAGCTTATGAAACCACTTCAATATGGGTCTAGACAAGGTCGCTAAGCCACCTTCCATTTGATTCAGTATATCCATATTTCTGACCATGACGCGCATCAGCATAGTAAGATCTGGGCTGCTCCAGTCGCCGGTCATGAACGCTTCTGAGGCACCAATACTGCCGCCCGTCACAATGTCTGCATAACACGCACTATCATGCACATGCATTTCTGCATACAAATCGTCACCCGCACTTATAGCTTCGCCAAAGTGATGGCGTTCGTCACCGTCAACAATCACGATACAGCCTGTCGACAATTTTTTAAGCTGAGCAAAAAGTATGCTCTTCGCGACGCCAGAAAATAAAGCGTGTCGTTTTTTCTTCTTATCCGAATTCGCTAAACTTACAATTGATGACGTCATAAAACCCTCTAATAGTATTATCTTATATATTCAAATTAGTGTTTTTAGGCTTTAAAGAACTTAATGCTTACTCTCATTAGGGTGATCATGAAAAGGAATACCTTTAAGTTTTAACATGAGCGCCTGCCAATAAATACCTATTACTACTTTTACGGTCATAAAAGGATATTGGATCAATGTCTTTGCTAAATTTTTATCAAAGTCAAAACGTTCCATCACTAAGGTCGCATCGAAATGCTTACTGTCACTTTCTGTAATAGTTTGGCTGTCAGTACTTTGCATAAAATTATCCATGTGTGCGAATAACTTTTCATTTGGCAAACTGAACACCCAGCGATAATCCATATTCATCGGATTAAAGGGTGAGACATGAAAACGCTTTTGGAATTCAAATTGATGTTTGTCTTTACCTTTCAATGAGTACTTAGTATTACCGGTGTAGTGGTCACCGACCGGCAAAACGTAAGCGTGCCTTTCATCCCAAGGGGTATTGGTTATTTCTGCGACAATGGCAACTAACTGTTGATCTGCATCAAAGCAATAATAGAAAACCACTGGATTAAACACAACATTCAAATACCGAAGATGCATTAATGCTCTGACAGAACAAATAGACCGAGCTAAGTCACTTGATACATTGTCTGCCACTTTGTTAATCACGGCTTTTTTTAAGCTCGGCTCTTTTGGTGATAAAAAATCACCGCGTTTGAAGCGCACAAGGTTAAAGCCAGAAAATGAACAGTACCACTTTTTAGCGAATAGTTCGGGCAGCTCATCTAAATCGAGATAGAGCATAAAGATAGGATACGTGAAGGCATGTGATCTTGGCTGAAAACGTCGATGACGAATCTGGCCTTTAAAGATCCCACTCGCGCATTG
>CAXBKC010000553.1:0-2299 GCA_963975615.1 uncultured Oleiphilus sp. | reverse complement strand
CGACCCCTGGCATATACCATCAGATGGCGGTAAGAATGGCTGAATATATGTCGCCTAGCTACAAGCTAACGTTCGGGCACGAGAACACTAGTCTAATTCAGAAATATGAACAGGAAATATACGCGCCGCAAAAGGTGCTAGTTTAAAGTGAGATAACTTAACTTGTGCTAATGTCTGGCAAAGACGGTAGCGCATCTCCCTCGCATAAACATAATAATAGAGAGCATGACTATGAAAGTTCAAGAAGGGTACAAGTATTCTAGTAAACCCCGTGGCTTCTTCAGAGCACTGCTGGCCACGTGGCGTGTACTCAAAGATTCGAAAGATCTGGACGCAAATGTAGACGAGGCTGCTATTGTTGAAATCTATTTTAATCGCTCAAAGTTCGGTAAGAAAATCGCTCGTTGGGATCTACTGGCCGAAGAACTTCTGGAAGATCATCCTGAAGTCACTGAAGCTATGAAAAATCGGCGCCGACTTAAACGTATTGATTTACAACAACTGGCAGCCATGCCTGTGGGCAGCTTTGGTCATACCTTCGCAAGTTTATCTATCGACCGAGGAATCGATCCAAACATTGTCGAACCGATTCCCGGCGAGACTGACGGCGACTGGTTAATGGCGCATCTCTATGAAACCCATGATTTTTGGCATGTACTGACTGGGCACTATTTCAACATGGAAGGAGAGTACGGCGTGGCGGGCTTTTACATGGCACAAATGCCTAAGTTCTCATTCTCCGCCTTTTTCTTATCTCTTCTTACCTTGCAACATGTTTGGAAGAAACGCGATGAATTAGGAAATATTGTTCGTGCTTTTTGCAAGGGCTACGATATTGGTAGCAAAGCGAAATGCGTAGTCGGCCTAGACTGGGAAAATATATATCACCGCGACCTCAATGAATTGCGCGAAGAGCTCGGAATTATCGAAGCAGGAACGCTGCCTGCTGAACTCAAACTTGCCGCATAACTCGAGTTATGATCCATCTGCTAGCAGATGGATCATTAAAACACTATGAGCCCACAAAATATTGCCCACAGCATCCACCGCTATCTTTCATTGAGAAAGCTCAAAGATACACATTTTAAACGTCATACCGACGCAATAGAAAAATGGCGAATGCAGCACATGGCGCATTGCTACGAACCCTTAATGTCTGACCCTTCGTACAGCTTACTCTTACACTATTACTTCAATGAGGTTTTTTCTGGCATCGATCTATCGGAGCTTGGTGAAGCAAAGATGGCCATGAAATTCATCAATAAGGTATTTACAGGAACAGAAATGTTGCACTCAGCCTTAGAGTTTAATGCAATTACCGGCGAAATAAACCAAGCGCTGGCGGAATATATTTTTGAAGAAAAAGATGCCGAGATACTTACCGAAGAACTCTATTCAGAAGCATGTCATAAGTTACAAATCATAGAAAAGCTAGATCAGCAAATTACCTGTTTCGAAGACTTTGCCAAAGACATCAACTCAACACTTTCTAACAAAGTAGTTTATACATCTATAAAGATCGCTAGGCTACCAGCCAAGCTAGCTGGTTGCAGTAATTTATATCGTTTGGTTTCTGACGGATTTGAAACCCTAAGAAAAATAGACAATCCAAGGAAAATCGCGGAGACATTTATTAATCATGAACGCTATACGATTTCTAGACTAGCATCCAAAACGCTTCCAATTTATTTGCCTATAGGACATGACGTGACCTAGCGGGAAATACTGCTAAAACACAGCACTCCCACACTAGATTAATAAGCACTAGCAGATTAGTTAACGGCTCGCTCTCTGCCTTCCCAATGTTTTTTACGCAATTCAGTTTTAAGGACTTTACCTGCCGAGCTGCGCGGCAGATCATCTACAAATTCAACTGATTTCGGTGCCTTAACACCACCTAACTCCCGCTTGCATAGTGCGATTAACGTTTCCTCACTGCATTCATGTGCGGCCTTCAACTGAACAATGGCGTTGACCGCCTCCCCCCACTTTTCGTCGGGAACGCCAATAACTGCACAATCCTGCACTGCGGGATGGGAATTTAAGACCTGTTCAACTTCATTGGGAAATACATTAAAGCCACCAGTGATAATCATGTCTTTTTTACGATCGACAATGGTAATAAAGCCCTCGTCATCCATCACTCCCACATCACCGGTATGATGCCAACCAAACTGCCTGACCTCTGCGGTGGCCTCTGGATTCTTGTAGTAACCAGGAGATACCAAATCGCCTTGAATACAAATTTCGCCAGCATGTCCACGCTTCAGCTCGGTGCCATCTTCATCGAGGATCGCTA
>CAXBKC010000552.1:0-2301 GCA_963975615.1 uncultured Oleiphilus sp. | reverse complement strand
AGTTTTCATCTTCATAAAATGGCAGAGTTTTCAACTTCAAGCAAGTTATTTAAACATCAAATACAAACTCGAAAATTAATTTCTCCTTTTTTCATTTATATAAATAAGATATTGGTTTGCGAGGAACCTGTTTAAATAACATTTATTAAAAAACCATTTCGACCATTTGCTTTTGCTTTATAGAGGCTCTCATCAGCCATTTTAATTGCATGAGAACAAGTATTCTTTTTACTTGAATGTAGAAGAAGAACTGCCCCCAAAGTAACAGTCATAAACTCAGACACTGAGGTCTTGGGATGTTTAATTTCAAGCTTTCTGACTGACTCCATAATTTCTTTACATTTGTTTTCTAAAGCGTGCTCACTAATATCATAAAACACTAATACGAACTCATCACCGCCATATCGAGCTGCAAAATCAACATCTCTTTTACAAACGTCCCTTAAGCAGTTAGCGATTCTTTTGAGCGCTTCATCCGCTTCAAGGTGCCCTTTGGTATCATTAAATGGCTTAAAGTGATCCACATCCAAGAAAATCAAACCCACGTCACGCTCATCACGATGACCTATTTCGAATAATAACTTCAACTGTTGATCAAAGTGCCTTCTATTATACAGTTGAGTCATGCCATCAAATATGGACTCGTTATAGAGTCGTTTAATCAAAGTAAAATTTTCCAATACTACTTTCTGGCAGGCCTTATTCACACTTAAACATAAAATTGCAAAAAACGTGTACACAAAGCTATTGAATATAATTTCTACAGTTGGATAACGAGCCAAATACATCGCATATGCAAACGCCACCATGATAAGCGCTGATGTTGCTGCCCCAACTTTAAGAGGCGGCGCAATGAGCAGGCAACCGTAAAGAATAATCAAAATAAACCCAGAGTTAGGAAACGCAATATCGTATTCATTTACCCAATACAACAAAAAACAATAAATAAAACCTGCAGAAATATAAAGATAGCTTAACCAAAATAAGTGAATTGATTGATTATCGGGTTCTTTTTTCCAATAGACAATAGCAAGAACAGTTAACGGGATAAGGAAGAATACTAGGCGAACTGGAATTGTCATTTGATAAAGTTCGCTGGGAAAACGGACCAAATCCATCAAGCAAAAATAAGCGTAAAAAGCCGCGGCACTCGCGAGCGTTTTTTGTCGCAAAGGTAAGACCTGCTGAGTCAAATAATACCGAATACTTTGCTGCTCTAGGACAAGTTTGGACATGATTTTTATCTTAAAAGAATGTATGTACTCTCGAATCCTTTCAGGAGGTATTCTTAATACTATAGCTACCTATAGGTAGTTTTCCAATATAGGGAAAAATATAATTTAAGATTCTTAATTAGGTACTCTGGGGTTACAATAAAAGCACTCTGTCTCGAAAGTAAGTTGTTGACAAATTTGTTCAAATAAATTGCATGATTGACTTCCAATAGTTTGAGCACACCTCATGAATAAATCAGTAGATTAAGTGATGGGGAGTGCCCTCCTTGCTTGGCCAGATAATGAGCTTGTTCACTGTTTAGTTAAGATTAAGAGTTTAAACGATTTGTTATGCTGGAAGCAGAATCAACCTTCTGTGTTGATGAGGAGTTTTGATCCATAGTGATTGGGCTGTGATAAAGAGACGGAATACGTTTGTGTTTTATAGGTATCCTCTACCTGAATCTGACGTTTAGTGTCGGTATGACTGAGTTACAGTAAATGAGGTTCTCTCAATCAACTCCATAGGATGACATAAGTTTCAACTTGAAAGAATTCGATTTATGTCGAACCCTATCAAGACGCAGACTTGATGAAAACAACTATTTAAGCTTTATCCATTTCTAAAACTAAGATATCTCTGCTTTTGTCATCTCGAAATCTTTGTCTACGACAACCGTTCGCTTACGACGTTTTGCTGAAAAATTTTCCTTAAGCATTAAAATACAAGGCGTTAAGAATAAGGTAAGAACAGTAGCAAATGTCACGCCACCGGCAATTGCACTAGATAGCTGCTGCCACATTAAAGTAGAGGGCGCACCAAAGGATATTTTCTGATTAATTAAATCAATATTGACGGCGAATACCATCGGCAGATGCCCTAATACAGTGGTAATGGATGTCAGTAAAACCGGTCGGGCACGTTCTTGAGCGGTATTTAAAATCGCGATCATTGGGTCTTTACCTAACTTCATATGCTCATTAACGGTATCAATCAATACAATATTATTATTCACGACAATACCTGCTAATGCGATGATGCCAATCCCCCCCATCACAATACCGAAAGGTTGTTGCATAACCAATA
>CAXBKC010000551.1:0-2317 GCA_963975615.1 uncultured Oleiphilus sp. | reverse complement strand
TAAAAGGTTACCAAGGGAGCTTTAAAAGTTACGGCTTGGTTGATCTGAATAAAATGCAGGGCTTGGTACGTTACAGCGGAGAAATCTGTAAGAAATAATTAGTCGTAAAAGTTCCAGTTCAGATGCGCAGTTTCTAACTGATAATCTGTAATTTAATGCTGTTTACTCAATGAATAAACAGCCAAATATCTAAGCACTATTTAATAATTTAATAAGGAATATATTATGCCAATTTCACTTAGCTTTACCGAAGGATCCGTTTCAAAAGAGGTTGCACAAGAAGCGGCATCTAGAGTTACTAAACTATTTTTAGAGCTTCATAGCTTATATGGTAATGCCGTAATGGGCCCAGGAGTAACCAATCAGGTGACCTTTATTCCTAAAGAGTTTTCGCTTTCTAATGGTCAACCTTTTGTTGGCGCATGGGTTGAAGCTAAAGTACCCAGATTTGCTCTGAGTACACCTGAGTTAAAGAAAGATTTTCTCTCTCAATCAGTTGACATTATTGAAGGGCTTGCAAACGGCAGCATCAATCGTAGTGATATTCATGGCAACGCCGTTTATGCAGAAGACGGAGCTTGGATTCTTGGCGGCGAAGCCATGACTAATGAAGAGATACTTGCTGCAGTTTCTAAAGGTTAAGACCAACTGTCTGACTTATGTCATATCTACTTGGAGTTCACACAGTAACTATAGTGTGGACTTCATGTCATAGCATTTGTCGAGTGTACTTTTAATCACTGTGAGTTCTGTGTGGTTGTGCATCAATCTCTTGGTAAGGGGAGGGTGTTTTACCGCAAACTCTTCATCTGACTCGTCTAGAAGCAAAAACGAATTAAAAGCCATGGCATCGGCTTAATTATTGAGGTTAATCTAAATGCAACGGAATATAGTAATTACAGGCGCAAATAAGGGTATTGGACTGGAGCTGACGAAGGCTTATCAAGCCAAAGGAGACAAAGTCTTCGCTTTAGTACGAAACAGTTCCAAAGAGCTTGAAGAAATTGATGGCATAACAATTATTCGAAATATAGATTTGGCAAGACTCAAAAAATTCTCAGTGCTAGATGAATTACTTTCAAGAGTAGTGATAGATATCTTGATCAATAATGCAGGCATAATGACTGAAGAATCTCTTGGTCAAATTGACTATGAACAAGTTGAAAATCAATTCTTAGTTAATGCCATAGGGCCGTTGCGACTAACAGAATATTTAATGCCTCATTTACAAAAAGGATCAAAAGTAGTTCTGATTACCAGTCGTATGGGGTCAATTAGTGATAATAGCTCAGGTGGCTTTTATGGTTATAGAGTTTCAAAAGCTGCCCTAAACACGCTTGGTGTATGTTTGGCTCGCGATTTAGAGCCCAAAGGGATTGCAGTAGGAATGTTACATCCAGGTTTTGTTAAAACAGGATTAGTCGAAAATCAGGGTGAAATCAACGCAGATGAGGCCGCTCGACGATTAATACTAAGTATTGAAAAACTGAATTTAAAAGAGTCAGGATCTTTTAGACATTCAAATGGAGAAAAACTACCTTGGTAGTTGAGCCTTAATTTAATTCAGAAGCTGGAGAAGCTGATTAAGTATTTAAACGTTGTTTTTATACATAATTAAACGTCAGCTAATCTTGCCGAAGGTACGGTTGATTGAGGACGTATCTATGTCATTTAACTATCAAAGGTGCCACCTGAATTAAGCGTTAGTAGCGCCAAACTGCCTTAACATTCATCAATATCACATGAGTCAGTAGTCAGTTTGTTATCGCTATTTATTAGCAAACCACTGCTCAAGATACTCTATACATTGGACAAGTTTTGATGGTACAAAATGTCGAGCCGGATACAAGGCATAGAGCGTGAGATTGGGCTTTCTAGAATTTTCCAATACCTCAACTACCTCACCTCTTTCTAGTGCTTCACGGCAAACAAAGTCTGGAATAAATCCGATACCTTGACCCTGTTTAATTGCCTCCATCATAAACATCGTATTATTAACTCTCAATGTACCTTGCACGGCCACACCATCTTCAATTGGCCAAATATTTTTTCCTTGAAAATAACTGTATACAAAACAATTGTGCTCTTTTAGGTCTTGCGGAAGGTTAATAGCTGGGTGGTTAGTCAAATATTCTGGCCCAACACACACGCGGTATTTGAAGCGAGTCAGGGGCCGCCCGACATAACTAGAGTCGATGGGGCGACTAGATGCCCGAAAGCCTAAATCAAAACCTTGCTCCACAAGGTCAATATTTTCATCCCCCAAGTGAATATCTAGCTCAATGTCTGGGTAAGCTCGCATAAAGTCAGCAAACAA
>CAXBKC010000550.1:0-2318 GCA_963975615.1 uncultured Oleiphilus sp. | reverse complement strand
AGATGGGTCATTGCAGGATAAAAGTGAAGAGTTTAAAGAACGGATAAATGCTGGTGAAACTCTCAATCAGCTACTTCCGGAAGCTTTTGCTGTTGCCCGCGAGGCAAGTAAGCGAGTCATGTCAATGCGCCACTTTGATGTGCAGATGATCGGTGGTATGGCGCTTCATGAAGGGCGTATTGCTGAGATGAGAACTGGTGAGGGTAAAACCTTAGTGGCAACGCTAGCTGTGTATTTGAATGGGCTTCAAGGTAAAGGCGTTCATGTTGTTACAGTAAACGACTACTTAGCAAAGCGTGATGCTAAATGGATGGAGCCACTTTACAACTTTTTGGGGCTCAGTGTTGGTGTTGTCTATAGTGGCCAGAGTCCTGAAGAAAAGAAACAGGCTTACCTAGCAGATATCACTTACGGCACAAATAATGAGTTTGGTTTTGATTACCTACGCGACAATATGGCGTTTAATATCGAAAGTAAAAACCAAAGAGGCCTTAATTTCGCCATTGTCGATGAAGTTGACTCTATTTTAATTGATGAGGCCCGTACGCCCTTGGTTATTTCTGGTGCCGTTCAGGATAGCTCTCATACATATAAGCAAATGAATGCGCTGATAAAAAAGTTAACGCAAGCCGAAGCTGGTGAAGATGGCAAGCCGATAGGTGAGGGTGACTTTACTATCGATGAAAAAACCAAAGGTGTCGAATTAACAGAAGAAGGTCATACAAGGTTCGAAGATGTCTTGGTTGCGGAAGGTATTTTAAAGGAAGGTGATAGCTTATATGCCCCGTCAAATCTAAGCCTAGTTCATCATTTGTATGCAGCGTTAAGAGCACATTATTTATATATACGTGATGTCGATTATATTGTTCAAAATAAACAGATTGTTATTATTGATGAACATACTGGTCGAACTATGGCAGGGCGTCGTTGGGGTGAAGGTTTACATCAGGCAATCGAAGCCAAAGAAGGGACTGAGATTCAAGCTGAAAGCCAAACCTTAGCTTCAACAACATTCCAGAATTATTTCAGAATATACAACAAACTGTCAGGTATGACCGGTACTGCAGATACGGAAGCCTTTGAATTTCAGCAAATTTATGGTTTAGATGTTGTTGTTATCCCTACGAACAAAGATGTCCAGCGAATCGATTACAACGATTTGATTTTCCTAACCCAAGAAGAAAAATATCAAGCCGTTATTGATGAAATTAAAGAAATAGTTCTCGAGAAACGTCCCATCTTGGTAGGTACTGCCTCTATTGAGACTTCTGAGCTTCTATCTGGCTTGATGAAGAAAAATAATATTAAACACAGTGTTTTGAATGCTAAGCAACACGCACAAGAAGCAGAAATAATTGCCCAAGCTGGTATGCCTGGAACAATAACTATCGCTACCAACATGGCCGGTAGAGGAACAGATATTGTTTTGGGTGGTAATTGGGAAGCTGAAATAAAAGCTTTAAAAGACCCCAAGCCAGAGCAAATCGAAAAAATCAAAGCTGATTGGAAAATTCGTAACGAGGCGGTATTAAACTCTGGTGGTTTACATATATTAGGTACCGAGCGTCATGAATCTCGTCGTATTGATAATCAGTTACGTGGTCGTGCAGGTCGACAGGGTGACCCTGGCAGCACTAGATTTTATTTATCACTAGAAGATAGCTTGATGCGACTTTTCGCCTCTGACCGTGTGCGTAATATCATGCAAGCGCTGGGTATGAACAAAGGCGAAGCTATTGAGCACAAGATGGTAAGTAACGCTATCGAAAAAGCACAAAGAAAAGTTGAAGGGCGTAACTTTGATATTCGTAAATCTCTTTTAGAATATGACGATGTAGCGAATGACCAGCGATCTGTTATCTACGAGCAGCGCAATACGGTCATGGAGTCTGATGATATTTCTGATATTGTCGCTTCCATAAGAGATGAGGTTGTTGATAATTCAATCAGTCGTTTTGTGCCGCCTCAAAGCATTGAGGATCAGTGGGACATAGCCGGCTTAGAAAAGCATCTTGAGTCAGAATTTGCCGTTCAGCTACCTATCCAGAAATGGTTAGATGAGGATGATCATTTGCATGAAGAGTCTCTGAGAAAGAAGATTCTTGAATCAATTGTGGGGGCTTATACTGACAAAGAAGTGTCGGCAGGTGCTCAGTCAATTAGGGCTTTTGAAAAACAGGTGTTTTTACATATTCTAGACACTCTTTGGAAAGAACACTTGGCTGCAATGGACCATTTGCGTCAGGGTATTCATCTGCGTAGCTATGCACAGAAAAATCCGAAACAAGAATATAAGCGGGAAGCCTTTGCTTTATTCG
>CAXBKC010000549.1:0-2334 GCA_963975615.1 uncultured Oleiphilus sp. | reverse complement strand
ATAGCGAAAATATGAAAAATCTGCATTAAGTAACTGATTTTATAAAAAAATAAATGTTTTAGTGAGCCGTTTTATTTGGTAGAGCAAAACGAATCGATCCACGACTTTCGATTATGTTTCCAATATTTTCTTTGCCTCGCAGCGAATCAATGGGATAGAGTCGATTCAGATGATTACATGACCACAATGAATGCGCTGATACCTTTATTAAGGTTATGCAGCTTACCGTATAATCACTGTTAAGCGCTTTAATAAAGATTGGAGTAAGATTAATGGATTGGAAATTTTCTCTTCCAACTCAATGCCCACCGAAAGAAGCCAGAAATGATGACATTGAACTATATAGGCTAATCAAAAATTCTCCACCTAATCCTGAGGATTTTGTACCACTAGCTTATGAGTTAAAGACTCCACATCAGGAGTTTGAAGATGAATTTTTGAAGTGTTGCTCCCATGGGCTATCTGTTTTCAAGAGTATAGATGGAGCAATTAAATGGAGAAGAAAATATAAAAAGAAATTTAAAAATCATAAGATATCAAAGGGTGTGGTAACTCGTGAGGATGGAATGATTCTTGAAACATTTAAAAATCCTCACGTAACATGGTGGGTTTCTACAGACCAGCCTGAAAGAGAGTTTGTTGAGGTATAGAGCATGTCGCAGCATAGCTATTTGAACATTGAGATTAAGAAACTCAAGCCATGGGAAGTGTTTGATTTTTTTGAAGGTCCAAGGTTTTACAGCTGCAAAAATAAAACGGGCCAGATTTATCTTGTTCATTGGGTTGACGAAATAAATGATTGTGATGTTTGGCTGTACTCAAAAGTTAGCTTTGAGAAATACTGTGCCCTTAAAAATAAGAAAATCGACATTCGTTCATGCTTTGAGAATCCAGAAGAAGGGTTTTCATATCTAGTTTCTGTCGCATCATGCAATGAGTTCAATATTAACCTGATTAAACCAGAAGAGTATGACTTAGAATGGTTGCCTGATGATGGTGAGTTCTTAGACTACGATACTCCATCAACGTCTCTTCCTACTAAAATTGTTGATGTACAAGAGGCTGCAGTGGCTAATTCAAGACAAGTTTTGGATTTGGCATTTAGTAAAAAGCACCAAACATATGAAATTGCATCCGAGACGTTAGGTAAAATTCTTACCTCAGTACAAAACTTTATATATTCGTCCGCTTGCCCCAATGATTTAGATGTTCGGAGGGTTCCAGAACATGTCAAAGATGAAAATATGTTGATGGTGTCTGGACTTTTTGCAAGTTCTTTTGGCGTTAGGCTTCAAAGTAAAAATAGTGATTTGTTTTCCGGTTCGCACCAAAATAATAATCTACAACGTTTCATGGAGCTGCTTGCTACTACAGAAGAAAGTGATCAAGTACTGAAAGAAGTTAAAAACTACAATTTACTGTCACGAGCTAGATATAAGGCTGTACTTCAAGAGTTAGTTGCAGCCGAGCTCTCAGTGAAAGCCGAATGGTCTGACCCGTATGGTAATTCTAAAATTTCAAGAATCTCCTATCATCAAATAAAAGAATCATTGAGGAAACTCGATGAAGGTGAGTCGAGCAATACTCAAATAGTGAAATATGAAGATATAAAGCTTGTGGGCGTAGACATTGAAAATGATTTCTTTGCAGTCGTAAAAAATGATGGTGAATTGTTGAAAGGAAAGCTCGATAAATCGCTGGAATCCTATCAGTTTAATGTTCCAAGTATAATCAACGTAAAAATAGAAGAAACATGCAAAATTAATCCAGTAACAGATAAAGAAAAATGGTCCTATAAGCTCATCGAAATAAATTCGTCGACACTTAGCAAGTAAGCTTTGGTGGCACATTTGTCTCAACTGATTTGGACGATATTTATTTGAATAATTTCATGTTTTGTGTGCTTAAAAAAAGGAGTAGTGGTTATGAAGCAAAAAGACTTTCTCACTAAAGGTTTTCTGCCAAAAGAATTTCCCGGGTTATTTGATTCGTCTGATCTTTCAAAAACACTCAGTTTTAATGATGACGTGTTAAAGTCTGAACCAAAAGTAAGCAGGCCAACTAAAACTAGTATACCTAAATTTTCAGGCTTTAGACGAAGCATTACTGTGCCGAATCCAAAACATTATTCGATGTTGGTGAAGTTTTTGGTTAAGCATTCTCGTGATATTGAAAGATTTTATGATGTTAGTAAGATATCTATGAGCAAGGCCATTTACAAGGATGATAGCAGCAGAGCAATAGCTAATGAATATAACTTTGAACAAGTTATGCAAGAAAAACTTGTGAAAGGCTTTTCGTCTCGCTTCCTGTTAACAGCAGATGTATCAAAAT
>CAXBKC010000548.1:0-2362 GCA_963975615.1 uncultured Oleiphilus sp. | reverse complement strand
AAAAAAGAAGTCAACTTAGTACTAGTGGGTGAAGAAACTGATCTTGATAAGAACCTAGTAGAAGCATTATCTGATCCTCTAGTTCACTTAGTTCGAAATGCAGTCGATCATGGTATTGAGTTGCCTGATGTACGCGAACAAAATGGTAAAGATCGTATTGGTAAAGTTGTTCTTTCTGCTCAGCAGGAAGGTGATCATATTATGCTGATTATCGAGGACGATGGCGCGGGTATGGATGCTGAAGTTCTTCGTGCTAAAGCTGTTGAGAAAGGAATCTATGATCAGGATGCCGCAGACCGATTAAGTGATACCGAGTGTTTTAACTTGATATTTGCACCAGGGTTTTCAACCAAGGTCGAAATATCTGACGTTTCTGGTCGTGGCGTAGGAATGGATGTTGTTAAGACAAAAATTACTCAGCTAAATGGGACCGTTAGTATTGATTCGGTGCTTGGTAAAGGTTCGCGTTTATCTATAAAAGTACCGCTTACTTTAGCCATTATGCCAACACTAATGGTAAAGCTTGGTAATCAATCTTTTGCATTCCCACTTGTTAGTGTTGTCGAAATTTTTCACTTGGATCTAAGACGGACTAATGTGGTAGACGGCCAAGAATGTGTGGTTGTGAGGGATAATGTCTACCCATTATTTTATATTAAAAGATGGTTAGTCAAAGGCTATACCGAAGATGCCGAATCTGCTCATGTTGTTATTGTCGCGGTTGGAAATAAACGTGTTGGTTTTATTGTTGATCAATTAGTCGGCCAAGAAGAAGTCGTTATTAAACCTTTAGGCAATATACTTCATGGAACAGCAGGCATGGCTGGTGCAACCATTACAGGTGATGGTCGTATTGCCTTGATATTGGATATTCCCAGTTTATTAGATCGTTATGCTTAAGCTATAAGTGTGATCTTTGTCTATAGTTCTTAGGCATACAATTTATTTAAATCATTACTCAGTTTCGATGGAGGCTGTAATTTTAAGTGACTGTCTCTGTTTTAATCGTTGATGATTCTGGCTTCTTTAGAAAACGTCTGCATGAAATCTTAAGTAGTGTAGTTGAAATTGAAGTTGTGGGTGCAGCTTCAAATGGAAAAGAAGCAATTGAGCTTGTTAAGAAGCTTAAGCCTGATGTCATTACGATGGATTATGAAATGCCCGTTATGGACGGTGTAACAGCTGTTCGGCATATTATGTCTGAATGCCCCACACCAATTCTGATGTTTTCTTCGTTAACATATGAAGGTGCAAGAGTTACCTTAGATGCCTTAGAAGCTGGTGCAGTTGATTTCTTGCCTAAGAACTTTGAAGACATTGCGCGCGATTATGGCAAAATGCAGGAAGTTTTGAAGAAACGTATTTTGGCAATAGCCAAAAATACAAATACTGGAAAGTTAAGTTCAGCAAATACGAATATGACTTCTTCAGCTAAATTAGAGAAAGTGAGCCAGACGGTACCTACTGATCAGCTGGCAAGTGTAGAGCAAAAAAGGGATGTGGCTTCCTCCAAACTTGGTTACTCACCTAAAGATAAAACACCACAGCGAACGCATGTTATCAAAACACATGAGTCGGTAATCTCAAGAGCAATGACCGTAAAGAAAATAAAGCATCCGGTTGATGTTTTATTAATAGGTGCATCAACCGGTGGGCCGGTTGCTATTCAAAAAGTATTGGCCAAGTTACCAGCAAATTTCCCTTTACCTATATTGGTCGTACAGCATATGCCAGCAACCTTTACGCCAGCTTTTTCAGAGCGATTAAATACATTGTGCGCTATCAAAGTTAAACATGCAGAGAATGGAGATTATCTTCAGCCTGGATTGGCCCTGATAGCACCAGGGGCAAAACAGCTTTTAGTTGTTGGTTCGCGACCACAAGTTAAAATTATTGAAGGTGACGAGCGCTTATCCTATAAACCATCAGTGGATATAGCTTTTGGCTCTGCTGCAAAAGTTTTTCCAGGAAGGGCTCTAGGGGTAGTGTTAACAGGCATGGGAGCGGATGGTAGAGAAGGTTGCCGCATGCTTAAGCAAAGTGGCTCTACGGTTTATACCCAAAGTCAAAAAACATGTGTGATTTATGGCATGCCTATGGCCGTTGATAAAGCGGGTTATTCTGATGCTTCTATTGATTTAGAGTTGCTTGGTGAGCAAATTCTAAACGGGGTAATGTAATGGATTTTCTGAGTATCTTAGGTGTCATCGTAGCATTTGCTGCCATCTTGGGCGGTAATTATTTAGAAGGCGGGCATATACAGTCTTTGTTTAATGGTCCGGCCGCTTTGATTGTTATTGGCGGGACAGTGGCGGCAATTATGCTTCAGACTCCCTTTAATATGCTTAAAAGGGGAATACTT
>CAXBKC010000547.1:0-2376 GCA_963975615.1 uncultured Oleiphilus sp. | reverse complement strand
CTAAAAAATTTCGTGGAGTCTAACAGATAATGATTGGAACTTTTAGCCTAAGTTTTAATCCAGCTCTGGTGCTAAGTAACGACAGGATCCAACAATTTTTTTCCATTCAGGAATGAGCTTAGAATTTCGTTGCTGGAACTCAGAAGTAACATAAGCCCCGCCCCACTTTTCAGACAAAACTTGATATTCATAATTAAACCGCTCTGCATCTAATTCCTTTAAGACATCAAATACTGAGATCTCAGCTTCCGCAAAAGAATTTATATGTTTTGCACGAAACATCTCTATTAACCGCTCTACGGTATAACCATTTACATCGACCTTATAACCCTTAACAGCAAGCAAGTTACCGATATCGCTGCCTAAGCGTGCAGCAAGCCTCCCGACGGGAAGGCTATCTAGTGAAGGCTTATTTGAACCGTCATCCCTAGTGACTAAAATAATGCGAGAACGGTAAATATCAACGGCATATTTAGCTAAAGCATCACGCTCCTTTGTTCGTACCATATTTAAACCAACATCCACAATATTAGTTTCTAAATTAAACATTAAGCGTTCATAGCTTGGCATTTCTACAAATTCGATTTTAGGGAATAAAGACATTGAGCATTCCATAACACGAGCAAGAGCTCCAGATGGAACACCATTATCAAGCATGAAAGACTGATGAGGTATGTAACCAATCCGAACCACATCGCTATATTGGTACTTTTCAGGCCCAGCAGAAGCCGCAAACGTTACAAAGACCAGTAGAATAAGAGACAAAAATTGCTTAGAAATAACCTTAAAAGAAGTGTTAAAAAAAACACAACTAATGCACTTATAAAGAGGTTTAAACATATAACGGCCCTGTTTATTATTTAATATTTTTAGAGATTACTATTCATAGTAATTAATTAGTTCAACAAAAAATAGACGATAAAGTGGATACCAGCATATTTAGTTGACTCATTCTATTTGTAAAAGCCCTCACTTGAAGCCATGAAAGCAAGTAAGGACTCAGCATTAAGCATAGACCAATAAATATAGCTTTCAGGCCAACTGCCATTTTTATCAATGAGCTTGTTCATTTCCCTGCTGAAAACTTTGTCAGGTTTATTTCCCATCCTTGCTCATGATCGGCTAGAATCGGTAGCTATAGCTTTAAATATTTAAGACGCATGACTTCAAATACTAAAAAGTAGAACATTATGAGCACACACGACCTTACCCTTGCATTTTCTTTGTCTGCCCGATTGTTAGAGCACAAAACCTATCATGACCTAACACAGCAATTAATTCAGATGTTAAAAGAGCTTGATGGCGTTATCGATGTCACCTCATATGAAGTCTTTGGTTTATCAAGAAAGAATAAATTAATAGATGCTAACGACCTCGACTTTTTAGTCCGACGTTTTCCACTTTCTCTTGATGACTACCATGAAGACGAGAATAGCAAGCTTGTTGACTATATTGTAAAAACCTATGAAGGCGGTATCCACCACCTCAATCAGGAAGGTCAAGCATACATTGTTCTGGACATTGCCCAGAACGTAAAACCACGTAGGGTTATTATTCTAAAAGGCACCCTCAATGATTACGACTCAGAATTATTGAACGGCATTCATTCTATTTATGAACGCCAAGTTATCCTCCTTGATTCAAAAGAAAGAGACCCTTTAACTCACCTTCATAACCGCCAGACAATGGACTTAATTTTATCGCAAGTATTTTCTTTTTATAAAGAACGCTCAGCCAGCCCCTCTGATAAACACTCCTGGATTGCACTATTAGACATTGACCATTTCAAAAAGGTTAATGATCGGTTTGGTCACCTGTATGGTGATGAAGTTCTTTTACAATTTGCAGGATTGATGGAAAAAGTGTTTCGAAATTCAGACTTTTTATTTCGTTTTGGAGGAGAGGAATTCTTGGTCATTATCAATCAAACAGATCAAGAAGGGACGGAAGCAGCGCTGGAACGTTTTCGCTTAGAACTAGAAAGCTACGACTTCCAGTTTAGTAAAGTCACTGTAAGTATCGGTTATACAAAACTAGATCCCAAACTTGCTCAAAGTGTCGTACTCGAAAATACTGATAAAGCACTTTACCAAGCAAAATCTAATGGCCGAAACCAAATAGTGTATATTGAAGCTTAAAATGATTTGACCTCAAACTAAGCTGTCCCATTAAATTAGTGGTTTTACCCAAGCTGTTTTAGGCTTCTCACCGTGTAAGGTCGCATTATCAAGTGCCTGATTTAAATCAGCGATCAAATCATCTGAGTCTTCAATACCAACAGACAATCTCAGCATACTGTCTGTAATCCCCTGATATTCAGGCTCTTCTTTACTGATACCATGGTGACTGGTAGCGCATGGCTGACTCGCTAAGCTT
>CAXBKC010000546.1:0-2405 GCA_963975615.1 uncultured Oleiphilus sp. | reverse complement strand
TCGCCTTGATATGGATCAAGGCAACTTTTGCTAGCTCAACATACACTTTCTTCCTAATATTTTGGAGGAAGCAAGCATGAACTCGCTAGTAGCAACAGAAGACCTAGCACCATTACTAAACAAATACGATGTATATGGCCCAAGGTACACCTCCTATCCGTCTGCTCTTCAATTTAGTGAAGGTTTCACAGAAACGGATTATCGTCATCAAGCGCTGTCGAGCAATGATTTACCCATTCCGAAGCCACTTTCAATTTACATCCATATTCCATTCTGTAAGTCGCTTTGTTACTACTGCGGGTGTAATAAAATTATTACCCACAAGAACCAAATGGCAAATGATTACTTGGATTACCTGTATAAAGAAATCAAGATGCATGCTGATTATTATGAAAGTGATCGCCTACTTCAACAAATTCACTTTGGCGGTGGTACCCCTACATTCCTAAAGCCTCAACAGCTTCGCGAAATAATGGAAGTACTAGCTCAATCATTCCACTTAGATCTCCCAGATCACCTTGAAATTGGTATTGAGATTGACCCTAGAACGGTCACAGAAAATGAAATGCGCGAACTAACGACTATGGGGTTTAACCGTATCAGCATTGGCATACAAGATTTTGACCCGGAAGTACAAAAAGCAGTCAATCGTGTACAAAGTAAAGATCAAGTAAAAGCGATTATCGCATCCGCTAGAGATAATAAAGTTAGCTCAATTTCCTTAGATATTATCTATGGCTTACCTAAGCAAACGAGAGCTAGTTTTTCGAATACCCTCGATGAAATTATTAATATAAGACCCGATAGAATTGCACTCTATAATTATGCGCATATGCCACAGCGGATACCTGCCCAGCGCTTAATTCATACCCAGGATCTACCCAATACAAAGGAAAAGTTAGCTATTTTCACAGACAGCATCAGACGCCTAACAGGGGCAGGCTACATATATATTGGTATGGATCACTTTGCCCTCCCCACTGACAGCCTTGCAAAAGCGCTCAAGAACGGTGGTTTACAGCGTAACTTTCAGGGCTATTCCACACATGCTGAGTGCGATGTGATTGGTGTTGGTGTTAGTGCAATCAGCAGGGTAAATGATGGTTTTAGTCAGAATGTCACTGAAATATCAAAGTATAAAGACGCGATTTCAAAAGGGCATATACCCATAAAATGTGGTGTGTGTTTAACGACAGATGATCGAATCAGATCTGACCTAATTCAACAGATTATGTGTGATGGCTCAATAAATTATAAGCAGTTTGGAGAAGACCACGATATTTCTTTCCATGACTATTTTAATGAGGAGTTGAGTAGCTTATACGACCTTGAGTCAGACAGCCTTATTCAAATGAACGACCAAGGCTTTATGGTGACATATAAAGGACGTATTTTCCTCAGGAATATTGCAATGAAGTTTGATGCTTACTTTAGCCAAACAACACTACAGAATACAGAGCAACCAAGGTATAGTAAGACACTATAGTCTTTGTCCCAGGTTTTATGTATGTCAAACCAAATTTCAACACTTACCCCTTCTTTTTTAAAGTGTAGCCAATGTGGCTTAGGTAAATTATGCCTACCATTGGGTCTTGACGCACAAGATATGAGCCAGTTAGAAAATATTATCGAACCATCATCTCCTTATAATGATAGCCAAACAGTCTTTCGGGCAGATCAACAGTTTGAACGAATTTATGCTGTTAAGTCAGGCATATTTAAAACAGTAGTGGTTGATACAAACGGCAATGAGCATATTGTAGGCTTTCATCTCCCTGGTGAATTATTTGGCTTAGATGCTATCTATCACAAAAAGTATCGATCTACTGCCATTTCATTGGGTACTTCGTCTGTATGCGGAATAAACTACAATGACCTAGAAAACTTAGCTGGCAAACTACCCTCACTTCAACGGCAATTATTCAATTTAATGAGTAAGGAAGTGCATACTTCACAAGTATTAAGCGTTGAACATGCTGCTGATCAGAAACTAGCAACTTTTATTCTGACCCTTTCTGCTCGTTATAAGCAACGAGGTTATTCTGAAACCAGAATTAACTTAATGATGCCTCGTCGAGACATTGCAAATCACCTTAATATGGCAGCAGAAACAGTGAGCCGTTTATTTAAGCGTTTTCAAAATGAAGGCTTACTAGACATTAAACGTACCGACCTGCAGATTACCAATATGGAAGCACTTAAACTCTTAGCAGGTTGCGCTGCAGCCTGTTAATTATCTAATGAGCCAATCATGAAGAAAGCCGTATATGCCCTCCTAATAATGGGCTTTGTATTTATCTCTTTGAGCCAAGCTAGTCATTATTTTCGAACTGATCTTTATGATTTAGCGATTCAGTTTGAATCAGAAAAGGCCAAACTCGCCACAAATACTACACGCCTTAATC
>CAXBKC010000545.1:0-2410 GCA_963975615.1 uncultured Oleiphilus sp. | reverse complement strand
ACTATAGATTTCAACTTTTACCTTGAATAAAATAGCAGTATGGTCACAATTTAGATGAGTAGAATTCATCTAAATAAGGGAAGTAGGAAAATAATAATTATGGAACGACTGTTAGAAGATCTATTAGCGCCCGTCAGCGAGGCTAAGCCCTGCGGGCCCTACGTAGAAGACAATACCGAGCTTTATACTCTCTATAACGAGCTTGAAAGCACTGCAAAAGGAAAACAAGAGCAGGTTATGGGCGATGCGGTTATAGCCGCGGTCGAACCAAACTGGGGTAAAGTTCAGGCGCTCTCAGTTTCATTGTTATCAAAGACCAAAGATTTACGTGTCGCTAACTATTTGACTCAGGCCCTTCTAAATAAAAATAGTTTCAGTGGTTTACGCGATGGTCTCTCATTTATACATTTATTTTTAGTCCAGTATTGGGAAGCGGTTCATCCACATTTGGTAATTGATGGTGATGATGACCCAGATTATCGTATCAATGCTGTTTCTGAACTTGGTAGTACTGATTTTATTAATAGTATTTCAAATATTACGCTTGTTGCCTCAAAATCTGTTGGCCGATTTACTCTTAAAGACTATCGCATAGCCACGGGTGCTTTAAAGCAAGTTAGCAAAAACGGTGAAGAACTAAAGCCTAATCTATCGCTCATTAATGCTGCTTTTCTTGATGTCGATATTGAGGTGCTGCAAAGTAACAGAGCTGCTGTCTCTGAGTCGGCTGAGACTTTGGTTCAGATTGAAAAAGTATTTGAAGAAAAGTTGGAAAATATATCCGGTCCTCAAGTAGATGTTTTAAAAGCCGACCTTAATTACGTCATAAAAATATTTGACGATATTCTATCTCAGCGTGGTAGCGCTGTAGCTCAGGAATTAGTACAAGAAACCCATGCCCCAGCGGGAGATAGCGAAATGACTCAAGATCAAGTCCCCACAAATATAAACTCAGTCATGGGTAGTATAAATTCTAGAGAAGATGTGGTTAAACAAATTGATCTGATATGTAAATATTATGAGAAAAATGAACCATCAAGTCCTGTTCCATTAGTTCTCAATAGAGCGAAAAAACTCGTGACTATGGATTTTATGGCTATCATCAAAGATGTAAGCCCGGAAAGTTTGACAGCGATTACATCTTTAGCGGGTATAGAAGAATAGTAAGTTGGAGTAATCTGGATATCTAAGATAGACGGATTTAGACATAACAAAAATCAAGGCAGTTAACAGTCGAGAGGATATGATCGTGGCAGACAGTCAAAAATTTATAGCAAGAAATCGAGCGCCAAGAGTACAGATTGAATACGATGTAGAAGTTTATGGCGCAGAAAAAAAGGTTCAGGTTCCATTTGTTATGGGAGTTATGGCCGATCTTTCTGGAAATCCGGCAGAAGCCTTGCCCGGCGTTCATGAACGTGACTTTTTAGAAATTGATGTCGATAATTTTGATGACCGACTTAAAGCAACGAAACCCCGCGTTGCCTTCAATGTAGATAATAAGTTGACAGGTGAAGGCCAGCTTCCCGTTGAAATTACCTTTGAAAGTATGGACGATTTTTCACCAGCAGCGATTGCTAAAAAGGTTGCCGGGCTAGATAAATTATTAGAAGCAAGAACACAGTTAGCAAATCTGGTTACTTATATGGACGGTAAAGCGGGTGCAGAAGAATTGGTATCAAAAGCATTACATGATCCAGCCTTATTGCAGTCATTAGTCTCTGCTCCTAAGACAGAGAAAGAGTAATCAAATTAGTCGACCTTAGAATATTAATAGGAACTATGAACCATGGCTGAATTAGAAAAAGAACAATCTCAACAAGCTGGCGAAGCCATTGCCGCTGATGACTTTCAATCCCTGTTAAATCAAGAATTCAAACCAAAGTCCGAACACGCTGAAAGTGCAGTGTCTTCTGCAGTGAATACTTTGGCTGAAGAAATCCTTAAAAGGGAAACGAATATCGTTCAGGATGATGCTATCGCCACGATTAACGCTATCATCGCTGAAATTGACGAAAAATTAAGCTCGCAGATTAATGAAATATTGCATCATGATGAATTCCAAAAACTGGAAAGTGCATGGCGCGGATTGCATCACCTTGTGAATAACACTGAAACTGATGAGCAGTTAAAAATCAGAGTGATGAATATATCCAAGAACGATCTTGGTAAAAATATTAAAAAATTCAAAGGTACCGCTTGGGATCAAAGCCCTCTTTTCAAAAAGATTTACGAAGAGGAATTTGGTCAATTAGGTGGCGAGCCATATGGCTGCCTGATTGGCGATTTTCATTTTGACCATAGCCCTAAAGACGTTGAGATGTTGACCGGAATTGCCCAAATTGCCGCCGCAGCACACTCACCATTTATTTCAGCTGCAGACCCTGCGGTTCTACAAATGGATAGCTGG
>CAXBKC010000544.1:0-2429 GCA_963975615.1 uncultured Oleiphilus sp. | reverse complement strand
GCACCCACGCTGATATTTCTAATACCGACAACGCCATCGAAAGGCGCGACAATACGTCGTCGATTAATTCTAGATTGAATTCCGTCTAGTCGGGCTTTTGCCGTATTTAACTCTCGCTCTCTTTCATCCAAAGTAGACTTAGATGCCGATGACCGTCGAACAAGTGCACGAACACGTTCGACTTGACTTTGTGCCTCATCAAAACGGGAGCTTTCCTCTGCCAACTCAGCGTTTTCTTCCGTTATGTCCATTTCAACCAGCACATAACCCTTTTTCACTCGCTGATTATCTTCAAAGTTAATCTTAGTAATTCGTTCAGTAACCGCTGAGGTTAAATTGACATTCTCTGTTGCCTGAAGCGTACCAAGTGCTTCCACTTTATCCACAAAAAAGACACGTTCAACATCGGCTACAAACACTGCCGTTGGTTTTTGCTTTGACGACGCGCTCGTCGAAATCACCAGAATAAAGCAGTTCAAAATGATTAAGGTAAAAAATCTCATTGTTGTTTTCCTGACTCAGGTCATATTAAATAAATTGTAAACCTAAAAAGAGCGCGTTCTGGAAAACCAAAAGCTTTGCGCTCAGTCCAAAGACGTACTGTATTTCTTTTCCACTAAGATGGGAACGTATTTACATACTATATGATCAAGCCACACAAAACTAAGGTTTTTCAATAGCTTATACGATAAATATGTATATTTTAGTTTTAGGCTTTGTTACCAATTTTAGTCAGGTTTTTGGGGTTCAATAAAACTTCTAGTTCTCGACGACTGATATCTGTTTCTTGCTCTGAAACATCAAGAACAGTTCGACCTGATGCATAGGCTTTTTTGGCAATAACAGCCGCTTTTTGATAGCCAATGATGGGATTAAGCGCTGTCACTAAAATAGGGTTCCTCGCTAAGGCGCGTTCGATATTTTCCTCGTTTACCGTAAACGTCGTGATTGCTTTATCTGCCAATAGTCGCGAACTGTTGGTGAGCAATTCAATACTTTGTAGCAGGTTATAAGCGATAACTGGCAGCATGGTGTTTAGTTGAAAGTTTCCTGACTGACCTGCAATCGTGATGGTAGCATCGTTACCAATCACCTGCGCCGCTGCCATAACAACGGCTTCTGGAAGAACAGGATTCACCTTCCCCGGCATAATAGACGACCGTAAGTCATTACTTATTTTAGTTAAACTAACGGCTAATGCTTTCAGCTGTCCAGACAAGGCCACTGCCGTATCTTGACTACTAATGCTGACAAAGAAGTTTTCGCTAACAGTGAAATTAATTCCACAGTATTCACTTAGCTCTTTTACAAAAATAGCGGCGAAATCTGGGTGCGCGTTGATACCAGTGCCTACAGCAGTACCGCCCTGAGCGAGAGCACTTAACTCTGGCAAAAGACTTTCAAGCCGTTTCATGACTTGTGCTATTTGGCCTGCCCAGGCGCCTAATTCTTGCCCTAAACTCACAGGCATGGCATCCATTAAATGTGTGCGTCCGGTTTTTACGCAATCCTCTAATGTAAGCGCTTTATCGATTAAACTTTGATGTAAATGGTTTAGCGCAGGAAATAACTCTTGCTGAACAGCTAAAGCCGCGCTGACATGAATAGCTGAGGGAATGACATCATTGCTACTCTGCCCCATATTGACGTGGTCATTTGGGTCTATTTTATGCTGTAAAGCCTTACTTGCCAGGTTTGCAATCACTTCATTGATATTCATATTCGAGCTAGTTCCAGAGCCTGTTTGAAATACATCAACGGGAAAATGCTCATTATATTTACCAGAGATGATTGCATCGCAGACATCAACCATCGCATTGGTGACCGCACTTTCTAGCAAACCTAGCTTGTTATTACTGATCGCTGCCGCCCGCTTTATTTTCGCCAAAGAGCAGATAAAATGGACAGGCATCTTCAAGCCACTGATAGGAAAATTATTTATCGCACGCTGTGTTTGAGCGCCGTATAAGGCTTGATTGGGAACGTCTATATCACCTAAGCTATCAGATTCGATTCTATAATCACTCATTGCCCTATCTCCTCAAACAGATATTCTTCTTATACAAAAGTCTTACTAAGTATGCGCTTAATTAAAGCCTGATGCATTGGTCGCCTAGCTATCAAACCTCTAAGTTTTTAACATATCGTTTAGGCGTTGTACCCGTCCAACGTTTAAATGCTCGTAAAAAGCTTGCTGATTCTGAATATCCTAAGGCATCAACTAATTCGTTGACCGATACCTTGTTACTCGCCAGCATATTCAGACAACGGTTTTTTTTATGCTCATCTAAAATTGATCTGTAACTTGTTTGTACCTTATCCAACTTACGACGATATGTTCGCTCACTAACACCAAATATTTTGGCTACATCGGGTACCGAAGGAAAAGTAGATTCATAGCCCTGAATTATTTGTTTAGTCTGAGCCAC
>CAXBKC010000543.1:0-2463 GCA_963975615.1 uncultured Oleiphilus sp. | reverse complement strand
CCAAAAATTTTCTCACCCTCTGAATCGAGACTTTTCATCATTACACATTGAGCCATTAACTCGACGTCATTGTCTTTTGCAAAGCTTTGCAGTTTAGACATTTCAGCCAGAGTCAATGGCTTTGCGTATATGGTTAGTTCCCATTCAGGCACTTCAATCTTCTTGATTCCCAAAGAATCAAAATGTTTTTTAGCACTTTCGATTGCACTCATCTTATACAGTGCTTAATGTTAGATCGCCATTTCCTATAACAGAAATAGAGCTTTCTACCATTGAGTCATTTGATGCATTAACACTGAATCCAGTTACGATTGCATTACCAGTCCAATACTTATCGCCACTGGCTGTGCCTTCAACATAGAACTTCAAAGTCACTTCTGCGCCAGCAGTAAGAGCACTTTGTGAAGTGTCAGTTTCATCAAAATAAACATCAACAGAGCCAGACCAAGAATTAACAGAAGAAACATAGCTTTTATTTACGTCTCCTAGTGTTGTTGTTTCTATAGTCTCTGACTGTTCATCAAACGCATAAGATCGAATTGAAGCAATCGCCGCGCTTCCAACGTGGACAGTGCCAGAACTTCCTTTATGAATACTCATTATTTTCTACCTCGGCTTTCGCCTGTTTTTTAGAAGAAGATTTTATTTCTTGGGCTGCTTCTTCCTTCCAACCCATATTCATATAATGCTCAACCTTTGAAGGGTGAGCTTTAATTGAAACTTTTCCATCTGGACTAATCATTTTCATATTAAGTACCTCTTAACTTGCCACGTCAGGATTTTGCTCCTGCGTGTAATATTCGACGTTATAATTTAGGGTCATAAACGCAAGCGGTTTTTCCCCCTCTGAATTAAACTCTATGTCTGTGCTTGTAAGATAAGCATCTTTTGATCTGCCGCCTAAAGTTCTGTCAGCAGATATGGCTTTTTCTACTTCAACTGCAATAGTATCTATGCTGTCGTCAAAATTGCTGGTAGCTTTTACATAGCACTCTATTGCAACCGTTAGATTTCGTTCTAATAATCTGTTTGAGCCTATAACTACTGGCTCTGAATCTTCGCTTTTTGTATAAATTAATATGCATGGAAGATTGGTGTTTTCTAATGGGTACACCCTGCTTTGAAATACATTTGATCCGGTTGTAGTTAGGCCGGTCAGTGTTGTTCCTACTTGTTCTCTTAGAAGCTGTCTGATATGTGCCATCTAGACTTCCTGTAACATTAAAGCCGTGAAGCCTGTTCTATCAGCTTGAATATTTACCACGGTATAATTTTGAGCAGCCTTTAAAACATTACCATCGGTATCTTTTAACGGGTTGACCGCTAAAGTGTTGCCAAATGCAACCGATGGAACGTCTACGCTTCTGCAATATGCAATGGGCTGAGTTGCTTCAACTCCTATTCCCTCTTCTTGCTCGGTGTATTCATCATTGAGGATAATATTGATCGTGGATGATGTGCCATTAATGGTATACACAGCACTAACGCCATGACCGTATTGAATGTCTAAGTAGGCACTCATATCTTCCTCTGTTTCCATGTGATACTGACTCATTGCTCTTCAAGTACCAGTGAAATCATGCCTGTGTTATCAGGCTTAGAATTTACAACTAAAAAGGTTGTAGCCGCTTTTAAGACATTTCCCTTATTGGTGGTAATTGCATCAACTATAAGCTTATCTAAATGCGAAATATAAGGTGCATCGCTAGCTTTCATCATTGCCCTTGGCTGATATCCAGCCGCAGCAACGCTGTTGCCTTGTATGTTGAAATATTCTTGGTCAAGAATGATATTAACGCTGGTGCTATTGCCACTGTCTAAATCGAACCATGTATCAAAATTTGTAGTTCTTGAGTCCCAAAAATTGTTCTGAACCTCAAAAAACGTAGCAGCAACCCCATGACCCGTAGTCGAATCAAGATAAGAGCTAAAATCTGCTGCGCTTTCTAATGGCATTAGTCTTCTTTAGACCTTTTTTTAATAACTGGTTTGTCAGATTTTTTTAATCCAACGCTTCTGTCTTCTTTTACTGGCTTAGGTTTTTCAACATAGATTTCAGCCTTATTGCATGAAACTAAAGTATTGCCTTCTTCAACAGTAACTTCGACAACATCACCTGCACAAACTCTTTTTCCATTTGACATGGTGTCTTTGATAATTAAATATTTTTTCATTTTTAAGATAGGGGCGTTGCCGCCCCCATTCCATTTCATCATTAGATAAAATTAACCGTCGTTAGCTAAAATAAAGCTTTCAGGATGACGTACTGCAACATCAACATTCTGCAAAGCTATTATTCTGATTCCGCCAGAAGTGCTTAAAGCATATTGATCAACTGTTAAGTCAAGCCCGCCGTACATTCCAATTAATAGATCAGCAAAGTTTCCAAAGTAGAAATCACCTGAAGTCACTTGCTTTGATCTAATCACATCGTAGCCATTAACTTTTCCATCTGGAGAGACA
>CAXBKC010000542.1:0-2476 GCA_963975615.1 uncultured Oleiphilus sp. | reverse complement strand
TTCAATAGCGTTGCGCTTGGAACTTGAGACCGCCAACCTTCAGCAGCAGCACTCTGTTCCAGAATTTCATGATAGCTAGGAGATAGCTCTTTTAATTCTTTTGGTGTATCGGGCTCAGTAGGCCGGAAAGGTGCTGTGTTGCGGAGGAAATAGTCTCCAGTAGGATAGTGACCTAAACGATCTCGATTCTGTGTGTACGATGCGATAAAAGCTCTCTGACATTCATCTCGAGGGCACCGATATAGGACTTGGAGAGTGTGTCCAATCTGGCGGTCTGATCGCGAGATAAGGTTGCTACCAACTTTTATGGCTTGGATACCATGATGGCACAGCGGACAATGATCTGGTGCTCGATCATACTCATAATGGGTTTCGGATATTCTTATATCTGGCACCTGTAACTCCTTTTAACGCTTAAATCAGGTGCGACGTAGGCGTCACCTGGATTTACTTGTTAGCTCGCTGTAACTAGCGTATCAGCCCAGAAACTTCGGTCAGATAGCGATCTACCATCATTAAACTCTGATCATCTAAGGATGGGTATTCCTTAATAACTTTAAGACGACACTCTGTTTCTAACAAAAGATTACGATATAGTTTTATATGTAGCTTTATAAATTTAAGATTAATATTATGGTAGTTATGGCGAGCCACCCTTATAGACTTCCCATGCCTTTCTAGTTCCCTTCGATTTAAATCCACCTCACCAGCAAGGATTTCATCGTGGTTTAACGAGGCCTGCATCTTTTCTGTGAATTTTTGTGCACTATACCGATAAGTATTTAGCGTGCGATCTACATTATATATACTCAAGTAATTCGTTGACTCTATAAGCTTACAGATCCTTTTATCCGAAGATCTATTTTGTGATAAATGCTCACCAACATCATTTATAGTTTGGATGTAGGCTCCTTCTTTTTTTAGATGCTTGCGAGCAAGATTTAACCACTTAAATGTTTCTTTTTGATTTTCCAAGTTTGGATCTTCTCTTGAGGCCATCTCCAGGTCTTCTTCTCCCGCCTCTCTTACGCAATTTTCAACCACCTCTAAAAGTGGAGATTTATTTAAATCCTCAGGAGTACAATAGTTAGCGTCATCAACAAGGAGAACCCCCTCCTGGCTATAACTTTGTGCAACCAGCCTAGAACAAAACTGTTTTTTACTTGTTTCTTTAGGAGTATTTTGCAATGCAGACTTACTTGCTTCACTGGTACTATATAGGCTTCCAACTTTTGCGCTTGCATTATCACAAATTTCTTCAAGTTTAGACTGAAGGCTTGAATCTTTAAGACGCAAAACCTTAAAGCTTTCCCTTGATGACCTAAGCATACGCTGAGGATTTTTTGAAAACACTCCTTCTTTCTTTACCGCATGAATCAAGGAATGGTCGGTGTATATCATTGCATGTGAATAGTCACTGCTTGTGGCTCTTTTTATCGCTTCACTCACAATTGGTGTTTCACCTGCCTCTAGAACAATATCACCTGGCTGTAATTGTTTTAGATCCAATAAATATTTCATTGCTTTTTCCTAACCATAGAAGATGTTTACTGTTCGCGGGCAACTCGGCCAGCTAACAGTTTATTCATACGCATTCGCGGTTTCCTGGGAGGTCAAAAAAACACCAATAATCAACAATAATTTGATTTAAAAGGAAAATACTCACCTTATCCAGATAAAGGCCGCCAGAAAATTGCGCATGCGTATAAACGTTCCATGTCACTTTTTTAAATTGCGCATAAACACATATGCCCTTTTTTCAACTTATTGTTTTTTAGTTGTTTTAATCAAATGATTTTCAGAGAAATAAGCACATGGCCCTTGAGCCTACCAGAAAAACGCGCACTACAGATCGAAAATATCTCATTCCGCTGAGTTTTGATACCGAAAAATTCGTTGCTTGGTAGCGCCACGGGAGGGGGCCGATAGGTTCCAAATCGGTCGAGCCAGCCCACGGCCCAAAAAAGCGCCACCGGCAAAACCGATGGCGCTTGTATGAGTTTTTAATCAACTGGTTACGGCCCGCTTATCTACTGCTCAGCCAGCACTGACGCAGCCTTATACTGCCGCATCAACCCATAGTAGAACAGCCCACCTAAACCTGCACCAATCAGCCAGCCGTAGCCGCCAAGAGCTGAAAGGGCAGGCACTAACACGGTAGAAAGCGAGAACAGCGCCGCGACTCCAAAGGCGATAAGCGCGCGGGTGTTCCAGCCGTTGACGTAGTAGTAGGCGCTCCCCGGTGCGGATGAGAACAGCTCCTGCATATTCAGGTGCTGACGTTTAATCAAGTAGTAGTCGACTACGATAATGCCGTAGAAGGGCGCGACAATGGCCCCTAGCGCATTCACAAAACCGGGAACGCCGATCTGGCTGATGACCGAAAGCCATAGTGCACCGACAAAGAACGCGATGACCGCAGTAATCAGGCCGCCCATCTTGAAGCTGATTTTGCTGGGAAACAGGTTAGCCAGGT
>CAXBKC010000541.1:0-2485 GCA_963975615.1 uncultured Oleiphilus sp. | reverse complement strand
CACCTATGACAAGAATTAGTCGATCTCAGTAAAATAGAAGAAAAAATGGCACCTAAACTGGCCACAGATATCTATGAATTAGAGCGCTGTATAGAATGTGGCTGCTGTATTGCCGCATGTGGTACTGCACAAATGCGAGAAAGTTTTATTGCTGGCGTTGGCATAAATCAAATCGCTCGATATAAACTCGACCCTAGAGATAAGCGCACAGACGCTGACTATTATCAGGTAATAGGAACAGAAAACGGCGTCTTTGGTTGTATGACTCTGCTTGGTTGTGAAGATACTTGCCCGAAAAATTTACCTTTAGCACAACAGATTGCCTACATGAGAAGAAAAATGGCATTGGTAAAAGACTAAAGCCATTTACCAATGACAGCAAATATAAAAAGTGCCTTAACTGTATTAAATACAGCGAAGGCACTTTTATTGGCCTACTACTAGTAACCTAGCTCGACGTTATTTCTTGAGCCAAAGAAGGTTTTCTTGCTTTTGCCGCTTCTTGAAACTGTAAGATATAACTATAAATTACTGGTAAAACAAGCAGATTCAAAATCAAAACGGTTAACATTCCCCCTAACATTGGTGCGGCAATTCTGTGGGTTACATCAGAGCCTGTAGAACTGCTCAACATAATTGGAATTAAACCAACCATAGTTGAGATCGCCGTCATAGCAACAGGGCGAACGCGTTTTGACGTTGCAGATAACACCGCATCTTTAATTTCATTTACCGAAAGAGCTTGCTTACTTTCCGCTCGGCGTATCACCATTTCACGATCAATAAAACTTAATACTAAGACACCTATTTCAGCAGCCATACCGGCGAGCGCAATAAAGCCAACCGCAACCCCTACTGACATATTGTAGTTGTTGAGATAAACCAACCAAATGCCACCAACCAAAGCAAAAGGCATAGACATCATAACAACAACAGGTTCGATCACATTACGAAAGTTAAGGTAAAGCAAGAGGAATATGATAAACAATGTCGCTGGTGCCACAATACTTAATCGTTCTGCTGCTCGCTCCATATACTCAAATTGTCCAGACCAAGTCACGGTATAGCCTGCAGGAATGTTAACTTGTTCCGCTAAGACCTTTTTAGCGTCACGAACAAAGCCGCCAATATCTGAACTGGCAATATCAACATAAATCCACGCGTTGGGACGTGCATCCTCACTTTTTATCACCGGTGCTCCACGTCGGTAAACAAGATCTGCCACCATAGCAATAGGTATTTGTGTGCCGGTTGGTGTTGAAATTAACACCCGCTTCAGATTTTCTAAATCATCACGAAGTTCTCTCGGGTAACGTAAGTTCACTGGATAGCGCTCTAAGCCCTCAACTGTTTCAGTGATATTCATGCCACCAATAGCACTTTGAATAACATCTTGCACTGCCCCCACTGTTAGGCCATAACGAGCCGCTTCGACCCGATCAACATCAAAGTCAAGATAGTAACCACCTACAGTGCGATCACCAAAAGCGGACGTCGTTTCTGGTAATCCTTTCATGGCTTGTTCGATATCTTTAGATACCTTTTGCAACACAGTTAAATCGGGACCAGAGACTTTAATGCCTATCGGGGTTTTTATCCCTGTCGATAACATATCTATGCGAGTTTTAATTGGCATAGTCCAAGCATTGGCTACGCCAGGAAAATTTATCGCTTTGTCCATTTCAGCCATCACTTGCGTGGTGGTTTTATCCGGATCTGGCCACTCTTCCTTCGGTTTTAAGCGAATGGTAGTTTCTATCATAGATAAAGGTGCAGCATCGGTGGCAGATTGTGCTCGACCCACTTTACCAAAGACGTGATGAACTTCAGGGAAAGTTTTCAAAATTTTATCACTTTGCTGCAAAAATTCTTTTGCTTTGGTGATCGAAATCCCTGGAAATAAGGTGGGCATATAAAGAATATCACCCTCATCTAATGGCGGCATAAACTCACTGCCTAATTTTGAATAAGGATAATAAGTAACGGCCAGCAAAGCGACCGCTAATACCAGTGTCATACCACGGAATTTCATCAAAAATTTCAGTGCCGGTGTATGTAACTGATGCAAGACACGGTTTACTGGGTTTTTATGCTCCGGCATGATTTTTCCGCGCAAGAAGTAACCCATCATAACGGGTACTAATGTAACGGCTAATATTGCAGAGGCCGCCATGGCATAGGTTGCGGTAAATGCTAGAGGACTAAATAATCGACCTTCCTGTGCTTGCATGGTAAAAATAGGTAAGAATGAAACGGTGATCACTAATAGTGAAAAAAACAATGCAGGCCCGACTTCCCGACTACTATCACCAATGACCTTCCAACGTTCATCATTGCTGAGTTCTCGGCCCTTTTCTTCACGCGCTTTTGCTAAACACGTATGGGCATTTTCTACCATAACAATGGCGCCATCGACCATAGTGCCAATCGTGATAGCAATACCACCAAGCGACATAATATTGGCATTTAAACCTTGTAAACGCAT
>CAXBKC010000540.1:0-2502 GCA_963975615.1 uncultured Oleiphilus sp. | reverse complement strand
GTGTGGCCGCTCACTTCTAATTTCTCAGCAATGGATTGGACTTGCTGACGCTTTACCTCAACACGAATAGCTTCTTTAGTGCTAGATTTTTTAGTCTTAAGCGCATCAGGTGATGCGTTTTCTTCTTGAGAGCTTTCAGTTTTGCTAAGTTCAAGCGCTTCAGCTTCACTCGCTTCACTAGTCGACCCTAGTTGCCCTAGGGCCATCCATGAAATAACAACAATGCTTAAAATAAGTGCGTAATAAATGTTTCTCATGAAGCTCTCAAGTAATTAATATCTATTTATGATTTTGGTCCTTAATCATGGGCTGTGTACTTTTCATTAGCCCTTTATAAAAACCACCTAATTCGTCCAAGCGCTCTTGGGCTTCAACCCATTCACCCGGCAAACTTTGTTTTGCTGTTTCGACAATTTTGCAGGCATTTTCTAAACGCATCTGCAGGCCTTTAACTAGATCGGTATACGGATTTTCTCGAATCCTGAAATAGTCCTGTCGTTTACCCGGCTTAGTTACTCGCTCTATGATGCCAATACTTTCTAGTAAGCGCGTATTGGTACTGATGCTGCCTCGGCTTACTTTCAAACGGCTGGCTAATTCTGAAAAACTGAATGGCCCAGAGTAAATAACCATCAAGCCCATAATTCTGCCAGAGATACGTGGCAGACCATCTGCCTGAGCCACTAAACCAAGCTGTTCTATAAACTGTTCAACCGCAACATCTGTATTGTTTTCCATAAACCACCCTTATGTTCAATTTATATTGAACGAATTGCAATGTATTTTAATCATTAATATGTAAATGTGTGAACTTTCTACATGTTTCCCGAATATAGCTTGGTAAGTTAGATTGTTCAATAAAAGGTATGTTTAAGCCATTATGCTGCCAAGATTCTAATTAAAAAATACTTAAGAGCATATTTCAGTGCAGATTACAGAATCTAACCTAGTCGTGAAATTTTGAATTCAACTCTAAAACGTTTACTTTACACTGAATAAAACATTATTATATAAAAACTATTTGACTACTTAGCACAAAACAATAATGAAAGAATTATGCTCAAAGCCTGTGACACTTCCCAAAATAACCACGTCCCATCAAAAGATTACCCTGGATGCTCAATTTATATGACCACCAAAAAGTCAGTAAAAAATCTTATTGTATGCGCTCTTCTTTTGGGCTTCACATCTTCCTTGTTTGCTGCAAATCCAACAGGCCTTAATGAAACAGAAGAAAACTCACCACCTACTGAAGTCATAGATAAAAAAATCAAAATCAATGTAGGCGCCGGCGTTTTATACGGCCCAAAATATGAAGGTCATAAGGAAGAGGACGCGAGGTTTTTCCCCCTTGTGGGAATTGAATATGGCGACTGGTCTTTAGGCATAAAAGGACTTCAATACCAAGTTATTAAGTCGAATAAAGGCAGTTTACAAGCAGGCATAAGCTATGATGATGGGCGAGATGCTAGCGATGACTTACCCAAATCCCCGAGAGGCTTGGGTGATATTGATGGAGGTGTAAATTTCAATCTAAAAGTAGGAACAAAGTTATTTGACCAACTTTCTTTGAGTATGAATACTAGTAAATCACTTGACCATCATAGCCGCTATAAAATAACACTTGGTGCAGCATCCATGTTTCCAATCTATAAAAAACGGCTGATAGGAAGACTAGACATCAAAAGTACGTGGCATGACGCCGACTACAACCAGCTATTCTACGGCGTATCACCAGAGCAATCTGCTAATACTAGCTTAACAATATTTAAAGCACATTCCGGATTCCATGACATCAGCTCTTCAATCACCTCAATACTTAGCCTGACTAAAAACTTAAATGCTAGTTTGAGTGTAGTTTTCCAGACCTTACAAAGTGATGCCGCACGAAGTCCGGTCATAGATCGAAAAGAAAGTGTGTCGATATTACAAACCTTAAGCTATAAATTTTAACCCAAACCAAAAGGAGTAAAACTATGAACCTAAAAGCACTTAGTGTTATGAGCGTGGTATTTATTGGCGGCTATTTTTTGGGCGCACAAACATCCGATATGTTTGAATATTCTAACCAGAGCCTAACAAATCAACGTAGTGCCGATAACTTGAAAACAAAGCTCGAACAATCCAATAAATTAAACATTCAATTGAAAGAAAAGATTTCAAAAATTGAAGCTAAAGCTAAAAAGAAAGCTTCACCAAATGATGAGCTCGAGATTGACGATGATATCAACTCCAATCCAGATTTCGCTAATCAAGAAGAAGCCGACACCCAAGATAAGAAAATAACCTTACAGACTGCCTATGAGGCTTTCGAAAAAGGCGATCTTGAAGATGCGACAAAACAATTTAATGCATTGCTTGCGTCAGCTACTGTGGACAGTGAGCGTAGCGAAATCATCGATGGATTAATCGCCATTCATGAAGCTACTTATCAGGCAATCATGCAAGATGGCAACTATATACATGGTGCTATGTGGCAACTCTTTGAGATGCAGAAGCTAC
>CAXBKC010000539.1:0-2512 GCA_963975615.1 uncultured Oleiphilus sp. | reverse complement strand
GAGAGTCCTTGTTATTACAAGCTGAGTCACTATATTGTGTGCATCCAGTAGAGCAGGAGACAGGCTTTAGCATAATGTATTCTCACCGTGGTAAGTCACTATATCCAAATCTTAGTGTGGAGGCACAAGCTTTTATAAGTGGGGTGCAGGTGCCAGAAATTGATTGAAGAATGCTTAAGTCGGTGCCTTCGTCTCTAACAGCTGTTTCTCTAAGCTTCCTAGAGAAACAGCTAATCAGTCAGAACCCTCTACAAAACCTTTCAATGCTTCAAGTCGATCATCCCATTGGCGTTCCAACTGTGAAATAAACGACCGTGCGACTTGGAGTGTTTTGGTATCAAGCGTTACGTGTGTTTGCCTTCCACTTTGAGATAGTTGCACAACATTGGCATTCACAAGAACCTGAATTTGTTTTCTGGCTCCCTGTCTAGTAATACCCAAGTTGGATGATAGGTCACCAACGGTGCTGGATGTTGTAGCAGAAAGCCTCTTCACTATTTCCAGCCGAATGGGGTCACCCAGAGCTTTGTAAATCGCTGCTTCAATCATTTATTTTTCTTCAAAGTAGCTTTCAAATCGGCCGAGCATGAAATCCCAACCACCGGAATTTTGCTGGAACGCTGCTTCCATCAATTCTGCTGGTAAACTGGCAAAGCCAGTCTCTACAAGCGTTACTTTGCATGTCCTATCATTCTGCTGGCTGATTTTAAACTCAACTAAAGTATTGGCTACGGTTAACACATCACCTATAAAATTAGTGGCGCCAGGAACCCATCGAAACGCAAAGTATTCGTGGGGTTGTGCGGCAATGATGCAGACCTGATTTCTGCCGTGGGAACCAAAACCAAAGATAGGATATTCTCCGACGATATAGTCTCCTTCTATTGTCTCAGGAAACCATTTCGTTACCTGCTCTGGATTGGCTATGGCCTCATATACTTGCTCTTTAGGTGCGTTAATGGTGATTTCGCGTTGAATGGTGTTTTGCATAATATTAGCCTCACTGGATAAGAGTTTTTTAAGTGTTGAAAGTAGAACATAGTTATTTATTTAATGCAACCATTAGGTTGCATATTATAACTTGGGAAGAATGAGAAAAAGTACTGAGGTTTATTTTTATTCGAGTTACCGGCTTTGATTTACCTTAAATTTTCATTATCGTACACTACACAAAATGACTTTCGAGAAAAATAACAAAAGGCTCTAATTTAAGCTAATAAAGAAGCACCACGATGCTATGAGAAATAAATATTGAACATAATTGAGAACGATCCAGACTATCTTGATGATTTTATTCTTCTAAACGAAGAGTGGATTTCAAGCTATTTCGAAATCGAAGAAGCCGATAAAGTATTAGCTGCCAACCCCTACAAGATAATTGAGAAGGGTGGTTATATATTTACCGCTATATCCAAAGGTAAAGCTGTTGGGGTTTGCGCTTTATTCAAAGAAAGTGATGACGTATTTGAGTTAGCTCGTATGGCAGTTTCACCCAATGAACAAGGTAAGGGTATCGGTAACATACTAATTCAAAGCTGCTTAACAAAATTGAAAAGTATTGGTGCAAAGCAAGTCTATTTACTTTCAAATACAAAATTAGAGTCGGCAATTAAGCTTTATGAAAAGCATAGTTTTATTACAAAATCTCTTGGCCAACACCCAGTGTATTCAAGAGCTAATATAGTAATGGAGAAATTTGTCTCCTAACAAGTGACTCATTGATGTTAGGCATATAGCTAGGCACGCCGAGAACCCCAAAATAGTGGACACCTTACTTAGTTATATAGATCTTAAATCCACCACAATAATAACCACTGCTACAAATTGGTAAAATCATGAACTCAACAGCTATCCTTTACCCCGCATTTGCAATGTTCAGCCTTACTTTGTTTTGTGTTTTCCGGCTTGGTTTAATGCGGTTCCTTGCTATCAAGGCCGGCGAGTTAAAAATTAGTTATTACAGAGCTTATAATGAGGGCAGTCAACCAGACTATCTTCATTTAATGTCTAGACATGTTCAAAACCATTTTGAAATACCACCCTTATTCTACGCTGGAGTTATTTTAAGTTTTATTACAGGTAACGGTGGACTTATTTCTATCGTATTTGCCTGGTTGTTCGTTGCTGCTAGAGTTGTCCATAGCTTCATCCATTTGACCAACAATAATGTAAGTTATAGGTTTTTTACATTCGGGTTTAGCTTGATATGTTTGTGCGCGTTATGGGGCTCGGTTCTTTATGGCTTGATGTAATCATCAACTCATCGTGTTTGAAAAATAGATTGGTGCTATCGGTCTGAACGGGGCTTAGGTATATAATATGAGCATACTTGAATCAATTATACTTTTTGGCGCTATGGTTTTTTTAGCTGCAATCCCAAGTACCAGTGTCGCTGTGGTCATTACTCGCTCAGCCGCCTATGGCATGGCAAATGGTGTTTCCGTTGCGCTTGGAATCGTGATGGCCGATCTTGTCTTTGTAATGCTTGCCATTTTCGGTTTATCTGCATTTT
>CAXBKC010000538.1:0-2521 GCA_963975615.1 uncultured Oleiphilus sp. | reverse complement strand
AAAGACAAGTTCGAGAACATGGGCGCACAGATGGTTAAAGAAGTTGCGTCACAAACCAACGATGCAGCTGGTGACGGTACAACAACAGCAACTGTTTTGGCTCAAGCTATTCTGAATGAAGGCTTAAAAGCTGTTGCGGCAGGCATGAACCCGATGGATCTAAAGCGTGGCATCGATAAGGGTGTTCAAGCTGCAGTTGAAGCAATTAAGAGCTTTGCTCGCCCATGTGAAGATACAAAAGCAATTTCACAGGTTGGTACTATCTCTGCAAATAGTGATGTGTCAGTTGGCCGTATTATTGCTGAAGCAATGGAAAAAGTAGGCAAAGAAGGCGTTATTACGGTTGAAGAAGGCAGTGGCTTTGATGATGAGCTAGATGTTGTAGAAGGTATGCAATTCGACCGTGGTTATTTATCACCGTATTTCATTAATAATCAAGACAACATGAGCGCAGAGTTAGATAATCCGTTTATTTTGTTAGTTGATAAGAAAATTTCAAATATCCGTGAGTTACTGCCGGTGCTAGAAGCAGTTGCCAAGTCAGGCAAGCCTCTTTTGATCGTTGCAGAAGATATTGAAGGTGAAGCATTAGCGACGCTAGTCGTTAACAATATGCGTGGGATCGTTAAAGTAGCGGCTGTTAAGGCGCCAGGCTTTGGTGATCGTCGTAAAGAAATGCTGCAAGACTTAGCCATTCTAACTGGCGGTACAGTTATTTCTGAAGATGTGGGACTTTCTCTAGAAACAGCTACTCTAGAAAACTTAGGTACAGCTAAGAGTGTTAATATCAGTAAAGAAAATACTACTGTGATTGATGGTGCGGGCCAAGCTGCTGAAATTCAAACTCGAGTATCTCAAATTCGTAAGCAAATTGAAGATAGTTCTTCAGATTACGATAGAGAGAAGCTACAAGAACGTGTTGCTAAGCTAGCCGGCGGTGTTGCGGTTATTAAAGTTGGCGCAGGTTCAGAAGTAGAAATGAAAGAGAAGAAAGCGCGTGTCGAAGATGCTCTTCACTCTACTCGAGCAGCTGTTGAAGAAGGCGTAGTTGCGGGTGGTGGTGTTGCATTAATTCGTGCTCTTCAGTCAATTAAAGGTCTAGAAGGCGATAACGCAGATCAAACAGTTGGTATCAACTTGCTACGTCGTGCGATGGAAGCACCACTTCGTCAAATCGTTGAAAATGCGGGTGAAGAAGGTTCAGTTGTTGCAGATAAAGTGAAGCAAGGTGAAGGTAGCTTTGGTTATAATGCTGCAACAGGTGAATATGGCGATATGCTTGAAATGGGTATTTTAGATCCAGCTAAAGTTGCGCGTACAGCACTTCAATCTGCAGGTTCGGTAGCGGGTCTGATGATTACGACAGAATGTATGATTACAGATGTCGTTGAAGAAGGTGGCGCACCTGCTATGCCGGATATGGGCGGCATGGGTGGAATGGGCGGAATGATGTAATTGCATTAGATTGCATAACCTTGCATAAGGCTGCAATGTCCAAGCTTTAAAGCCCGCAGATTTATAGTCTGCGGGCTTTTTTATTGAATGAAGGTTTGTAGGAATTTCGTCAAATAGTCAATATTCTCCATTATAAATCGTTCTTATTTAAAATAAGATGTATATATTTAGGGAACTGTCTATGAAATATGATTTACAACTCAACAAATAAAACGCTATCGCTTTCTATAAAAGAGCTTATTTAAGTGTGCCAAGCAAAGCCGTGGATATTTATGTGGGTGCAGAATACATACAGAACAAACCAGTTGTTGCAGTGGTCTAAACAGGGTGATTGGACGTAACGGTATTTATATTGAGCCTGATGTTGAATACATCGAAAATTATAAAAAAGTAGGCGTCATTTTTAATTGTGCCGGAGACGGCCTTTGTAGTTATACCACAAGACGCGAGTTAGCCTATGCTTATGCAAAAATGCACAGCGGAGATAAACATAACAGCCAAACCTATAATTTACACGGTGAAGCGATTAGCCAATACCAACTTGCCGATTATTTTAATAGCGCGTTTGGTACAGATTTAGTTTACAACCCCATGACCGTTGAAGAATGCCGTTCAGAGCGTCAAGCTGAGCTGGGCAATTTTTTAGGCACTATAATTGCTGGGATCTACCAAGGAATCCAGCAAGGTGAATCTGACAATGTTAGTCATTACTTAGCGGCTGCTGGTCGAGAACATGAGAGTTGGCAGTCGTATTTTGCACGCATTAAAGCCGATACATAATTAAAAAACACTTAAATAGGTGTAGCTCTATGCTATTAACCCAGTTGTTAGCTCAATATCAACAAACGCGGCAATATACACCTTTGCACATAGAAGATTATATTCCTCAGGCGGTTGATTTTACTAGTCCGCCTAAATGGCACTTAGCCCATACATCTTGGTTTTTCGAAGAAATGATTCTGACAAAATTTGTCGCTGATTATGCTGTGTTTGACCGGGATTTTGGTTTTTTGTTTAATAGTTATTCTCAAACGGTTGGCGAAAAAGCGCTCAGGGCTCAGCGTGG
>CAXBKC010000537.1:0-2533 GCA_963975615.1 uncultured Oleiphilus sp. | reverse complement strand
GCTTCAACTACAACTGAAAGTTTCTTTACATCGATATTTTCTTCAGTATCAATACACCAAAAGTTGGTAAACTCACTAGGTAGCGAGTTACTTGTGTAAAACTTACTATTAGCTAACCAAGATCTATATTTATCCTGATTAACCTTACAAGTAATTAAAAATTCAGATGTTTCTATGTCACGAGTCCCACCAGATTCAGCAAATGTAATATCCGAAAAATCATCAATAACATCGCTAATTGGCTTCAAATAGATAGTATTCTGCTTTGCTAAATATTTTTCTTTAGTATATTCAATACTTTTATAGATGCTAGCTAACATCCCCTCTAATGCAGACTCACATTCACTTACTGGCTCTATATTAATGACTAAATTATGAATCCACTGAGCAACAAAACTATTCAACTTCACTATTTTTTCATCAACTGGTAAACGAGAAATAATCGGAGATATTTGCTGCCAAACCTTATTCCAGTTCATTTTGTTTTTTCGGTTGAAACGTGCAACGACTTGTTTGGACTTCGTATTAGTTAAATCAGCGGGGTTAATACTTTTCCAAATATCAACATCAGCGAGATTTGGATTGTTTAATTGAAATTCATGAAACTGATGGAGCTTATAAGCAGAGACTTGCGAGCTTTTTAGTAGCTCGTCAAAATATGATTTAAGAGGCCATATCCCTTTATTATCTTTTTGACTACCAAATGAAATAGCAGCGCAATTTAGCTCTTCGAGTGAGTAGGAGTGAGACAGTGTTGAAAATAGTGACTTACATATAACCTCTACAGCAATGTGGGTTAAAAATAACAGATAACCATTTATTGCCTCAGCATCATTAGGGATAAATTCCCTAACAAACTCTTTATAGTGTTCAATTAGAGAACGTCTAGTGCTTATTACGAATTCACTTAATATCGGGTCACTAAATTTTTCCTTTATAACCTCTTGTATGTAAGGTTCTAATTCATCAAATTCAAAACTACTACGAAAATCTTCCTTAGCAAAATGCTGAATTAGATCCTGAATTGTTCGCGTTCTCCGCTGAAGTCTATAGCTTTGTGGCGCATTATCTTCCATTGACTTAAGAACGGATGAAATAGGCCCATAAGAGCCATCAGGTTTCTTGTGCTCCTCAAATACAAGGTTTAAAGCTTTTCTGCGTTGATCTTCTGTGGCCATTACATCAAGCTCGACATCGACAACATCTCTCCCCCAAATTCCTAGACTATCTAAAATCGCTTTATTGAAGAAACTTATGGTTGGTAATGTGGGGCTTTGTACAGTATTCATGATTATTCCTAAGAAGTTAATTAATCGAGGAGTAATTTAATCAATTAACTGACAGATAATATAGGTATCAAAATTGCGGTGGACAAAATAACCCCAACTCTGACCTTCTAACCTAATAAAAATAGAAAAAGAAATAACCTCTTGAAGCTATATATCCTATAGTGTTAAGGGGTTTTTTTTGTATCTGAAATAATATTAAATATTTAATAATGTTGATTATTTTACAATATCAAGACCCACAATACTAAAGCGTTTGACTCCTAAGTGATTATTGTATAACATGAATTATATTCACTAATATAATATTTTTGATGAAAAATAATAAACTTAAGGCTGGGCAAAAACTTGCCAATCCGAGTAAGGATGATTTGTATGTACATCCGTATGCTAAAACTGCTTTATGTGTTTGGCAGAGATTGAGACCTAAGATCACTTATATCAATATGAATTTTTTGGATAACTTCTACCATCCACCACTTCGCTTGGTTGATGGAGGGGACAATGCTTTTTATTTCTTTAATGATTTCCAAAGAGTAGATCAGGTCTTAAGGTTCGAGAGTGACAGTGATTACCCATGTTTAATAATCCCTGAAAGTATTAAAGACCTTCAGCAGCTGGCATGGATGGAGGTTATAAATTTAATATTCTTGAAAGGTATTCATCATCCTGATTTGTTTAAAGCACTTAAAAGTACGGCACCTCAAAGTGTTATATGTCAGCTAATGGGAGTTAGGCAACTGACTGTAAAGGAGTATTGCCATTTTGCAGGTATTAGCCAGAGTAGTTATGAATATCACCAATGTAAGTTTGCACTAGAAGATCGAGTTCTAGGTATCCCTCAAAGTATGAGCTGGTTGAGTGGTGCACCCTAATGAATATAAAGCAGTTTGATAATAGCGAATTACAGAGGGCTTTAGATCATCTAGTGCCACTTGATTCACCGTATTGTATAAAAGTACAAAATTTGATTATTAATACTCTTTATATTAATCCAAGCTTTTGCCTACATGTTGGTGAACATACCAGCCTAGATATGCCAGTATTTACATCGTCTGAATGTGAAGCTATTGCCAGGACAGTCGTCAAAGAGAAAAAGATTAAGGATTGGGCAGTCACTTATATGCTGGTCTTGTTTTACCAGAGGTATGATCAAGTACATATTGATAATGAAGCATGGCAGTTTATAAGTGCATATCTGCAAATAATTATTATGATTGCTATACGTAAGGATGAGCACTCCGCCA
>CAXBKC010000536.1:0-2537 GCA_963975615.1 uncultured Oleiphilus sp. | reverse complement strand
TTGGTGGCTCAACCAATGGGGCTTTCAGTGTTTTCATTAGTTCTGCAGCACTAGGTGACGGAGTTTTATCAGCCTCTTGCTCTACCTTCTCGACTTTGGCCTGGGCTGCAGTTGGCATTTCTTCAACCTGGTCTCCAGTTGCGGCACACGCGCCCAGGAGCAAGGATAAAGATATAGCTGCACTTTTGACGTAAAGTTTTGCATTCATAGAATAAATATTTGATGATTTAAACGGTGTAGTTTCAACATTCATTATCAGATCCCTAACACTTACTGTATTTAGCCTCATACTACAAAGCATAGATTGTTAATTGAGGTCATTACTTTCAGTGTAGACACCCTTCAGAAAAAGCCTAATTTCTAAACAAAAAAACCCTTAAATGTTAAGGCTATTGCGGATATTGCTATTTTAGCCCACCCAACAATGCGGATAAGGTGGAATTGCCTTTCTCCTGCACCCGAACTTTATCCTGCTGCTCACCACCTTCAAACTGCAAATCATCCTCGGGCAACTCATCGATAAATCGGCTCGGTATGGTTTCAATTTTCTCTCCATACTGCTTTCTACTTGCCGCATAGGTCAGTGCAAGCGTGCGCTGCGCCCTTGTAATACCGACATACATAAGACGCCTTTCCTCTTCAATATTATCTTCTTCGATACTATTTCGATGCGGTAGTAATTCTTCTTCCATGCCCATAATAAACACATGAGGAAACTCCAGACCTTTGGATGCGTGAAGCGTTAGCAGGTGAACTTTATCACTATCATCCTCCTCTTCCTGTTGATCAAGCATATCCCGCAGGATCAATTTAGAGATTGCTTCATCAATACCAATTTCATCTGCGGTACCTTTATCAGCTTCAAGCATGTTTCTTAACGAGTCGACCAGATACCAAACATTCTCCATACGTTTTTCAGCTTGCTTGGGAGTATTGGAGTTCTGATAGAGCCATTGATCATATTCAATATCGGTAAACATCTGCTTTACCACAGGAACAGGATCTTCTTGATAACAACGTTCTGTGACGCGTTTTAACCACTCACTAAACCGACGAACTCTCGCCAAGGCCTTATCACTTAACGCCTGCTCTAAACCGACTTCATTTACCGCCTGACTCAAACTAATTTCACGTTGAGTTGCATAATTACCAAGCTTTTCTAGCGTAGAAGGGCCAATCTCTCGGCGAGGCACATTCACAACTCGCAAAAAGGCGGCATCATCATCGGGGTTCGCAATCAAGCGCAGGTATCCCATCGCATCTTTAATTTCATTTTTAGAAAAGAATGACGAACCACCAGACATACGATAAGGCACTTGAAATGCCTTTAGCTTTATTTCCAATAAACGGGACTGATGATTACCGCGATATAAAACCGCAAAATCTTTAAATGGAATGTCCTTTTTGAGCTTTAAATCAAGAATTTCAGAAGCGATTTGTTCCGCCTCTGCATCTTCATGCCGACAACGAATTACGCGTATTCTTTCACCTTGTCCTAACTCACTCCACAATGCCTTATCAAACATATGCGGGTTGTTGGCAATTAACTGGTTAGCTGCACGAAGAATTAAACTGGTCGAACGGTAATTTTGCTCCAACTTAACTAACTTCAAAGAAGGAAAATCTACTTCAAGCTTTGCTAGGTTTTCCGGCCTAGCTCCACGCCAAGCGTATATTGACTGGTCATCATCACCAACAACGGTCAAAGTCTGTCGGTCACCCACAATCTGCTTCACCAATTCATATTGTGCCATATTGGTATCTTGATACTCATCCACTAGCAAATAACGAATCTTTTGTCGCCAACGCGCTAAGCTTTCGGGATGATGCTTAAACAATAAAACCGGCTGAAGAATTAGATCATCAAAATCGAGCGCATTATAAGCTTTGAGGTAGCGACGATAAGTCGCGTAGATATTCGCCAACATTAAATCATCTGGTGTTTTCGCCTGCGCAATAATTTCTTCAGGCGTGAGCATGGCATTTTTCCAATTGGAAATTTCCATTTGGATTTGATTGATGCGATCGGTATTTTCATCCCCCTCTTTCATCATCAAATCTCGAATTAGCGCTTTAGCGTCCTCACTATCAAAAATTGAAAAACCGGGTTTATAGCCCAGAGCTTTATGTTCAGACTTAATAATATTCAAACCAAGGTTATGAAAGGTCGAAACCCTTAAGCCTCGGGCTTCTGGCCCTGAAACCAGCTTTGATACACGCTCCTTCATTTCTCTCGAAGCTTTATTGGTGAAAGTCACCGCTGCAATATGCTTTCCAGATACTCCACACTGCTTAATCAAGTAAGCGATTTTCCTGGTAATTACACTGGTTTTACCACTACCCGCCCCCGCTAATACGAGCAATGGTCCTGCTACGTACTTTACCGCTTCGTTCTGTTTTGGGTTGAGTTTATTGGCCACAACTGCTCACTTAAAAAGGTATCTTTTGGAAATTCGAATTAGCCGTGTATTTTTTCACGTGTGCGTCAGCCAATCCAGTTAAAGTTTTTTTTACTTTTATTGGCACAAGACGATTAA
>CAXBKC010000535.1:0-2552 GCA_963975615.1 uncultured Oleiphilus sp. | reverse complement strand
TAGCGAGGGCAATGGCTTTGATGAGAGTGATATCACCACATTCACCTATGATGCCAAGGATAACCTGCTAACTAAAAGTAACGTCTTTGAAACTAATACCTATACCTATGATGATAATGGTAACCTGTTGACCTACATTCAGGTAGCGAACAGCATCGTTACAAAGAGCGAAACCAATACCTATAATGCCAATGGTAAGCTGCTAACTAGTGCTAGCCTAAGCGAAACCACTACCTATACCTATGACGATAACAGCAATCTGTTGACCTATATTCGGGACGAGAGCGGCACCGTGACACAGAACGATACCAATACCTACGATGCCAACGATAATCTGCTAACTAGCACTGGCCTAAGCAAAACCATTACCTATATCTATGATGACAACAATAACCGACTGACTCAAAGTAATGACAATGATAGCGATACAGTCATAGACAGAAAGATCACGAATACCTATATAGAGTCTAATTGGTCTATCTTAAACATCATCTAATGCCTATATCAGTCTTTATCTAATTTAGTGGTATTTGTCAGCTAAAGCGTGAGAAGAGGGCGGTGACAACTAGTAATTGTTAAAATTATCATTCGTTATCGCTCCCTTCTTTAGTTAAGTCCTCTTCTCCCTGAAGGTAATGCAAACTTCAAACCCTATTGACGCACTTCGAAGCTCTCTGGAGCTTCCTTGCGGAGCTGTTTTTAAAAATCGAATAGCAAAGTCACCCATGTCGGATTCGCTTGCGAATGGCGAAGGCGACCCGACGGAAGCACAGATTCGACTCTATGAAAGATGGGCGGAGGGTGGAGCCGCAGTATCCTTACATGTATGCAAGAACTACATTAAATGCAAAGACCTTAGGTTTTAGTAGTGTTCTTTTCACGCATAAATAAACACATCAAAAGCAACTGCTTAAGGTAATTCCTGCGCAAACATGGAAACCATGATTATTATCCAAGTAGAAGCTGAAACCATAGATTCTATGGCTCAAGTCAAAATTTATCGAAGACAAACTTTATGCTCCCTGAGCCCATCGAAGGGTGTTCCAGTTTTCACTAACTTACGTTTCTTGCACGTTTCGACAAGCTCAACGAACTTAATAATAGTGGGTATTGGTCTTAAGTAAGGACCATTTGTCACAGACCCCTTTTTACCTTGGTTGGTATGTAATGATATAGCCGACTAACTTTATACCCAGCCATAAAAAAGCAATAGGCATTAATAAGGTCAGAAGCACAAACGAAATAATTAGATCGATCATGTTATCTATGGCCGTGCTGGCTTTGTTCTTGAGCCTTTCAAGATCAAGCGCATGATTCATGCTGCTTTGGAAATTTTCCCATTTAGTCTTCATATCGTTTATAAAAGAACTGTCAGGGTCGTTTGGCTTTACCTGTGTTGATGGAATTGCTTGTATTTCTTCTGACGAGACGGTTAAAGACGCTAGCGATGCGCTTTGCTTAGCTTCAATAGTGCTGATATAAACTGCTTGGTTGAGTAATAGACTTAACGCGATAAAAAAGCGGAAGACAATAAGTAGCAAGCAGGTTTTGAATGCAATAATTCTAAACCCCTGAGATGCTAATTGAGGTTTAAAACACAAAGCTAAACAAGTGAGTGTGCTTATCACAACTAATAAGTTTATGAAGGTTGTTGAAGCAATATGAATCAAAATTTGTTGTATGCCAAGCGAGGTGATGGCGGCCAATACAACAAATGAAAAGCGCTCAATCATATCGTTAATAGGATCAAGTATTTCACCTACAGCTAAGCTTGTACCAAGCCCTGCGGGTGATAATGTTACTTCTGTCCCTTGAGCAACCGATATGCCTGCATTCAGAGATCTCGCTACAGCGAAGGTGATTGCAGCAACTTCAATTTGTTCAGATGCGTATTCACTGCCTTTGTCATCAATCCATCCAGTGAACGCCAATATCACGACTAAAAGAGCCGCAATGGAAATGGATACTTTGTATTTTATAGATGTCATCGTCTTACCTATTAATTAACCGCCCATACGAATCCTGACGTCTACAGCATGAGTAGGAAAGTGTAAGTGCAGTACACCTGTGGCAGTGCTTTCTCGTCGAATGATCCAACGGTGTGCGTCTGCACCGACTAAAATACCGGATACAGGAACCTGTCTGTAGTCATTGGGTGTGATAACGATCTGGCTACCAATGCGATGGTCGTGCAAATATTTTTTGAGTAGTGCTTTAGGTTTTGTCGCTTTAGCGGTGTTTAATGCGTCTTCGATGCCGATTTCTTTGAGCGGTGCTGCATTAAATTTTAGCATGCGCTGGAACCAGGCATTGGCTACTTTATGTTCTTGTAAATCATTTTTTTCACCAACAGTCTGTAAAAACCAAAAGCAATGATAAGCCGAGAAATCCAGAATGTTAGGTTCAGTTCCACCGATATATTCATTTTCACCTAAGCTTTTTTCAATATCAGCGATGCCTTGTTTAATGTAGCGGGATGAAGACTTTGGGCTACCCATCGAAATAGACGCTTTGGCTCCCATCGTGATGCGGTCTTTTAAGAACTTAAATAA
>CAXBKC010000534.1:0-2554 GCA_963975615.1 uncultured Oleiphilus sp. | reverse complement strand
AAAGTCTACATCATCAGTATTTCTAAGGAGTATGTGTTCAAGCATTAAGGCTCGATCTTTTAGGTACGTATCAGAAAAGTTTTCAGCGTTGAGTTCACCGTTTTGGTTATGCTGTGTATATAAACTGGCGTCGCCGGTTATTGCAAAGGTGTTTAGATTAACTAGAGCGTAGCGGTAGGCTAGGCCGTTTGCGTTATCAAGTAAGGCTGAGCCACCGAGATTACTGACATCTGAAATATGAAGATTCTGAAATTCAGGTTTTAAAGTAAGCTCTAAATCGTTAGGGTTAGTGAAAAGTACATTCCGCAATAACATCAAATTTTCATGATATTTAACTCGTGATGGGGGGCTATCACCCTCATCACCTATGGGTGTTGAGTTATATTGACTTCCAATAAACATAAACCCCAATGTATCTTGAATATTTTCAAGTGATGCATTAGCCTCATTAGAGCCTGCATCAAACAAAGAATTCATAGCAGCAATATCGAATGAACTGTCTATACCAGCTAATAGATTACCTAAAGCCAAAGCATCTGTAAGTTTGTACATACTGTGGTTTGGAAGGCCTGTGCCTTCTTCATTAAACAGTGCTATTCGTTGACCATGCTGATCATTAAACAGGTCATTGGTTGTTACATTGATACCGTGCTCTGCAAAAAAATTACTCTGTTGAGCTATTCCAGGAAAAGTTCCCATACTAATAGCGCTGGTTCCATTAAGAAGTTGTTCAAACTCTTCAAAAAAAGAATTGCTATAACTATTAAATCCTCCACTATTATACGTATAGGTATGATAGATATAACCACTCTGCCCACCAAATAATCGTGAAAATGCTGTAGCTAGGTGGCCACCTAGGCTATGTCCGTTAACAGAAAACCCTTCCGCATCTGTAAGCAAACCTGTTCCTTGCACACTTGCCGCAGCAATAACCTCTTCATTGCCGTTTAGTTGAAATTGTGGAGCCCAATTACTGTCACTTGCCGTGGAATTTTTGAGCCACCAATTGACCATATCAACAATTTGCTCTTTTGCCACTCCATTAGCGAACAAGTCGCCAATATCCGTCGTAAAGTCGCCAAGCCCTTTTGTTCCCTGCAACGAAACATAGAGCCATCCGTTTCTATCACGCCAGACGGTTGCGTCAAATCCACTGCCGAGTATGTCATCGGTTTCTATATGCGTAACAACGGTAAAGTTGGCGCCGATATATTCAGCAAGAGGAAGTGTCATTCGATCATTTTGATTTAGTTCTGCCGCCAAATCATCACCGGTTAGACCTTCAAATTGATCATCTCCAAGCGCATAAGTGGCATCAGCCAATAAAGCGTTAACAAATGTATTATTGAGACTTAACATAATAGGACTCCCTGTTACCTATAAATTATTTTAAAATTGAGTTTTTCTTGAACTTGTCTTAATTTTTTATGTGAACGGCATTGGCCATTAAATGTCAAAGGAGGGCTACCTTCTGGAAAGCCTATCGATCGACTCAACCAACCTCCCTTCACGTTGTAGTCTTTTTGCACAAGGAGCGTTTCTTTTGTCTTTACGTCAACCCAATTAGTGATATGCTCATTAATTGGTAGAATTGTATTATCAACTTTCATGCGCTTTCTGGCCCCCGACACCAAAGTCATCTGCCTTAATTTGCCTTCATCAAATATCAACATGCCATCCGACCTACACAAGGCCCTAAACTGAAAACCTCCGGCAATGTCATCTGCCACTGGCGCCAGAAAAAAAATAATCCCTAGGAAAAACCTGAAAAAACTTCTTTTCGTACCCGACTTCATTTTTGAAACACAAAACCCAGTTAGTTTAAGAACCACATAAAACCAAACGGCTAATATCAAGATAAGAATAATTCCGCTCATATCATTGTTCCTTTCATTTGAAATTTAGTTAATTGTCTTTTATACATCACCTCTCCCCCAAACTTTCTTGTTTATACCGCAACAAAGGCGACAAGAAATACTCTATCAATCGTCGCTTCCCAGTCTTCACTTCAGCCGTTACAGACATACCCGGAGATAACCTAATCATCCTATCTTCCACTTGAATTTCATCTGTGTTTAATTTGAAACGTGCGCTATACACCAAGCCCAGATTCTCATCTTGAATCGCATCGTCTGAAATACTGCTAATCTCTGCATCAATCAAACCGTATTTAGTGAAGTTAAAGGTATCAATTTTGACCTCAGCTTTTTGGCCTTCGTGCACAAAGCCGATGTCTTTATTGAGAATCATGGCTTCGACTTCCATTTGGCTTTCTTGAGGCACGATCACCATTAAGGCTTGTGCCGGTGTCACGACTCCACCCAAGGTATGCACGGCGAGTTGTTGTACTTGGCCTGAAATAGGCGCCATAAGTTCTTGCTGCTGGTTGCGCTCGGTGGCTTTGATCAGTTCTTGTTTAAGTCCGGCTAATTGCAATTGAGTTTCTTGTAATTGATTCAGGTTATTTAATCGCGTTTCAGCAATTAGAGTATCGACCTGATCTTGAATGGCTTCGATAGAGGCATCTAATTGTTCGGTGCGAGATTGTTGAATC
>CAXBKC010000533.1:0-2566 GCA_963975615.1 uncultured Oleiphilus sp. | reverse complement strand
TTTTAAGCCAGTTATGCCCAGCGATTTCACCATAATAACAAGCGCTTCGCGAGACTAAGCCACCCATACTGTGACCAATAAGTACAAGTTCTTTTACTGGAACAGGCCATACTTTAAACAACACGTCGAGCAAGTTAGCAAATGCACGACCATTTGTGGAAATATGCTGACCACTGTTATATCTCAGATATAAAGGAGTATATCCAAGATCTTGAGCCAGCAAGGCACCATGATCATGTCCCAGACGGTTCCATTGCAGGTCATTCATACATAAGCCATGCACTAAGATAAGCACTCGGTCACCAAGAGGGGATATTTCATCTTTTAGTGCTTGCGAAGTAAGCTCAAGTGAACGCCCATTACGTCGCAGCCGCATAGACAGCGTCATCGCATTATTGGTCACTGCCATATAGTCGCCCAACACGCCATTAAGTGCTGAAAGCACGGCAGCTCGCTCTGGGTAAACAAGTGAAGGCTTATCTATCGACGCTTTTTTAACCAATAAAGGACTCAGTTGTGCAAGCAAACCATCAACACCGTCCCCGGTGAAACCGGTTATGGAACGAATACTCTTAAATACCGTCGGAATAAAGCCTGCGATATCCTCTGTGACAGTTGTACCCGGTAAGCGAGTGAAGTTCTGTTGTATCGCCTCTACGAGGTCAGTCAAACCAAGCGTTGCGTCTTTTGCTATTTGGCTCACGCCATAAAAATCACGCAACGTTACCAACTCAGAGTCATGATCAACCATCTGATTAATAAGCTGAAGAAAGAAAGCTTCCGCCTCAGAATTTCTGCTCAACTGGCTTAAAGGTATCTTAGCCATTTGGCCATCTTTTAATTTGATAATGACATCAGTTTGGAGAACCAGCTTTTGACCTGTCCAAATTAGACCGCGCTTATCCAATGCAAGCCATTCAATTTTTTCTATATCAATACTATTCGACTCTCGAAAAGGCATTAGAAAGTGCTGAACAATATGGTCAGGATAAATCTCCAATTTATTTTGAACAAAACAGAGATAAAAAAAGGTAAGCAAGGGAAAAACTGAAAAATATGCCAGCCCTTGCAGGCGAAGACCCGCAAACCAACTTAGGCCGAGAGCTATCAAGATGAAAGCAATAGCCAAAACCCAATATATTCCCCAATTTGGTCCGAACCGGTTACTATCCTGCATATAGCTATCCTTGCCAAAATGGCTATGTCTGATTATTGACTGATCCCAGATAACTTGCCGCATCACGCACGATCGCCAAGTCTTCATCTATATCGAGGGATTTTTCTGCTCGTTTCAGCGCTAACTGCCCGTGATAAAGTGCGGCATCTCGCATTTCAGAATGCCCAATTAACGCCAGAGAGCCAAGTGTTTTTTGTAAACGTACAGCCACTTCAACTATTCCAGCACCATCACGGGCAATGGCAGTAAAAGCATCATCAAACATATCATTTATCGAAATTGTGGGCACTGTAATTCGATCATATTCAGGCCTTTCGGCTTCACAGTCTTTTGCAGGATTCGTCCACAAAATAAAGAGTCGTAACTGTGCGCCAATAACACTGATTGCCGTGCCGGGATCATTGACAGCAGGAGATAATGCACGACCCGCTATTTCTGATAAAACGACAAGACCGAACCTTGGGTCGTCTTCAAATAGACGGTCATTTCCAATTTGGAAGGACTCGATAACACACGAGAAATCTGTATCAGATTGATCATTTGATGACTTGCTCACATACGCCAAGGCACGATCAGGAGTAGCTAGCGTACCCGGTAACGCTGCAATAACCACCTGTATGTCAGCCTCCTCAGCCCAGGCTTGAATTGTAGACATGTCGATATGCTGAACATATCCAAACTGCGTAGCATATACTGGCTGACCTGCTTGAGCCTGTAAAGTATTTACCGGCAAGCCACATAGATGAGGGGTTTTCTGCCGCAGCTTTAAGGCATCAGCGGTCGCCTTTTCAACCTTGTCGATTGTTGATCCTATGCGGCCAAGACGCGCAACGCTATCAACCCACCGAACAAAGGTAAAGATGACGATACCAAAGACAAAAGCCGTTAAAGAAAAGAGAACGAAAATACCCGCTTTTTCGAAGTAAGCATTTTTTGCCGCCATGAGCGCTACGATACTAAAAATGAAAGCCCCGACAAAAGTAGACAGCGCATTTTGAGAAACGTCATCGGCAACCACTAAACCAAATGAACGAGGCGTAGCCGTACTGCTAGCAGACGCATAAGCTGACACCATAGATGATACTGAGAACGTGGCAATAACCAACATACTACTTGCCATAATAGACAGCAACGTCTGGATAGAGCCTAGTGATATCTCGGGTACGAAATCTTCTAATCCAGCATCATCTGCAAGCTTAGCTACAAAGGCTGCCCCTACTGACAGCAAACAAACAACCAGAGGTCTTACCCAAAGGCGCTCACGCAATCGGTGAATAAGAAACCGAAGACGATCGGCTGAAATAAAAGCGTCCATAACAATTTTCCTTTCGCCACCTATCAAAATTCAAACACTGCCACTTTCTAAGTAGAATAAGAGGTTTTCAATGT
>CAXBKC010000532.1:0-2568 GCA_963975615.1 uncultured Oleiphilus sp. | reverse complement strand
CATGACTAATCGCTTTTCGGGCCAACCCGCTCTAATTGCTTGAATAGTTGCCTCAACTTCTGTCGGATGATGTCCATAGTCATCCACTAACATAACGCTACGCTCATCCTTACTGTCATCATTTTTAGGCAATACATAATCGCCATAAACCTGAAAACGTCGGCCTACGCCTTGAAACTCTTCTAAAGCTCTCTGAATGGCACCATCATCAACACCCTCATCACTTGCGACAGCAATCGTTGCTAAGGCATTTAATACATTGTGGTGTCCAGGCATGCTCAATCGAATATCAAGATCAGCTAAACCACCTGGCCTCTTGACCGTGAAGTGATTCGTCAGACCTGTTTGTCGAACATTGATCGCACGATAGTCTGCATCGTCACTAACGCCATAAGTCAAAACCGATCTAGAAATTAATGGAATAATTTCTCTGATTATCGGGTCATCCACGCACATCACCGCTGCACCATAAAAAGGCAGGTTGTGTAAAAATTCAATAAAGGTCTGCTTTAACTTCGAGAAATCACCGCCATAGGTATGCATATGGTCGGCCTCGATATTGGTGACAACCGAGATCATTGGCGTTAAGTGTAAAAATGAAGCATCACTCTCATCAGCTTCAGCTACGATATATCTTGAACCACCCAAACTAGCATTGGTTCCTGCTCGATTTAATCGACCACCAATTACATAGGTAGGATCAAGGCCAGCTTCAGCTAAAACAGAAGCAATAAGGCTTGTTGTAGTTGTTTTCCCATGAGTCCCAGCAATAGCGATGCCATGCCTAAAGCGCATAATTTCCGCTAGCATTTCAGCTCTTGGAACAATAGGAATCCGCCTTACCCTTGCTTCTACTATTTCGGGGTTTTGCTCATTGATGGCCGAAGAGACTACAACTACGTCAGCATCTTTCACATTCACCGCGTCATGAGAAAAGTAGATCGTGGCTCCGAATTCTTCTAAACGCTTAGTCACAGCTGTTTTATGTAGATCTGAGCCTGAAACCTGATACCCCTGATTAATTAACACTTCAGCAATGCCACACATACCAGCACCACCTATCCCAATAAAATGTATCTGACTGATACGTCTCATTTCAGGAATATCACTTAACATACTACCGGCATGTTTTAATAAGTTACTTGCTTGCACTCCAGGCCCTGAAGATCTAGACATAGCTCACTCTCCTACATTCATTAGCAACATTTTCTGTTGCGTCTACTTGAGCTAGCTTATGTGCTGCTTCAGATAAAATATTTATTCTTTCTTTTTTAACCAATAGAGGTTTCAATATTTCTGATAAAACATTTGGCGATAAATCTTTTTGATCCAATAACCAAGCTGCACCACCTTTTACTAAATACTCGGCATTCTTTGTTTGATGGTCATCAACTGCATGAGGGTATGGAATTAGAATCGCACCTAGACCAGCAACACATAACTCTGAAATTGTCAGTGCGCCTGCACGACAAATAACAAAGTCTGCCCATTTATATGCTTGCGCCATATCCTCAATAAATTCTGATACATTTGCATCAATCTTATGTTCAGCGTAAGCAAGACTGACATCACCCGCTTTATTCTTGCCTGTTTGATGCCAAACAGACGGTTTAAGATTTTCATCTAATAAACCCAGCGCTTTGGGTACTACTTCATTGAGGCTTTGTGCACCAAGGCTCCCACCTAAAATCAGCAAATTCACCGTGCTATCGTCTTTCTTATTGAGACCATGTTCATAATATAAACGTGCAATTTCTGACCTCAATGGATTGCCAACCATCTTACATACGATGTTATCTGGAAAGGCCTCAGGAAACGCAGTCATGACTGTGGACGCAAACTTAGCCAATATTTTATTGGTCATACCGGCAACTGAATTTTGTTCATGTATAACTAAAGGAATACCTAATAATCGTGCTGCTAAGCCACCTGGGCCTGAAGCAAATCCACCCATACCTAAAACGACGTCTGGCTTTAATGTTTTCAAGACTGAAAATGATTGAATAACTGCCGACATAATTTTAAACGGGGCAAGCAACAAACTTAAACGACCTTTACCTCTAACCCCTTTTATCTTGATTCCGAAAAATGGAATATTGGCCTTTTGAACAATCCCCTCTTCCATGCCCCCTATTGAACCAAGCCAAGCAACTTTATCGTTTCGTTCCATTAAAGAGTACGCAACAGCTAAAGCAGGGAATACATGCCCGCCGGTACCGCCAGCCATAACTAAAAATGTTTTATCGCGCATAGTCACCTCGATGAACATTGGTCGTATTCAAGATATGACTATAATTATTAAGTGCTGAATCTACTGTTTGAGCATTCTTTTTATTACTAGAAGTGTTTTCAGGTTTTTTATCCTCAATTAAGGAAAGCTCTTTCTGAATTCGAGCGACAATTCCAATACACATACAACTAACAACCAAACTACTTCCGCCATAACTAACAAGCGGAAGGGTCAGACCTTTAGTTGGCAACAAACCCATATTCACACCCATATTAATGAATGCCTGAACACCCAGTAAAATAGCAATACCATAACTAAAGTAGGCGCAAAATAACTGA
>CAXBKC010000531.1:0-2570 GCA_963975615.1 uncultured Oleiphilus sp. | reverse complement strand
AGCTAAATGTTCTTCAGAAGGTGCGCTGGCAATAATGTTATTTGCAGGCAGCCCTTGCTGAACAAGGCCGCCAATAATGGCATTGGCCATATTGCCTGCACCAACAAAGCATATTTTTTTATCTTTTAATCCCATGAGCCTACCTTTTATTTTTTAGTGTTAAGTTTTTCAAGTAAAATTAAGTACGCTCTCCAAATAGCGCAGTGCCAACTCTAACCATACTTGAACCACATTCTATAGCTGTTTCAATATCACTCGACATGCCCATTGATAAGGTGTCGACACTTGGGTAAAGCGCTTTTAGTTCTTCAAATTTTTTGGCCATTCGATTAAATGCATCCATTAGGTTTGCTTCACTTTGGTTCGCATTGGGTATACACATTAACCCCCTTAAACAAAGATTAGGAGCTGAATTAATTTCTGCAGCCAAGGGCTCAACCTCTTTTAGCAAAATGCCAGACTTAGAGTTTTCTTCATCTATATTGATTTGAATGCAGCAGTTTAGTGGCGGCATTTGTGTTGGGCGTTGCTCGTTTAGTCTTTGGACTATTTTTGACCGCTCCAGAGTATGCACCCAAGAAAAATTTTCAGCAATTAAGCGGGTTTTGTTTGATTGAATTGGCCCGATAAAATGCCAAACCAGCTTGGCATAATCTTCTTCGCCACAGAGACTTAATAGTGTCTTTTGCTTAGCTAAGGCTTCGCTTAGATAGTTTTCTCCAAACTGCACTAAGCCTGCCTGAATAGCTTGATGTAATATTTCTGCCTCTCTTGTTTTGGTAACGGCGAGAAGCTGCACAGAGCCGGGAAATCTTTTTGCGCTAATTGTGGCTTTTTGTATTCTCGCTCTTACGTTCTCTAGCTTGTCTGCTATGCTAAATATCATACTATTTTGAATCATTCTTTTTGGATAAGACTTTCGTAAAGCGTATAAGCTAAGTGGCTGATTTATTTGATGTAAACTATATAGGCTTTGGCTTGGTTTATGATCAATTATGAAAATTACGAATCAAGTTAAATTGGATTGGCGATCATTTGAGCAAAAAGCATTTACTTGCACAAGTATTATAAACGCTAGCAAAGTAATTTGAGTCTCGTTTAAACAACATTATTCATAGTACTTTATTTTAAATAACAGGCTCTTAACATATTTTTTGAGGACCCATATGGATATTACAGAACTACTCGCATTTTCTGCCAAACAAGGCGCTTCCGACTTACACCTTTCAGCAGGCTTACCCCCTATGATTCGTGTTGATGGCGATGTGAGGCGAATTAATTTACCTGCAATGGAACATAAAGAAGTTCATTCGCTTATCTATGACATTATGAATGATAAGCAGCGTAAGGATTTTGAAGAATTTCTCGAAACAGATTTCTCATTTGAAGTTCCCGGTGTCGCTCGTTTCAGGGTTAACGCATTTAATCAGAATCGTGGTGCTGGTGGCGTATTTCGTACCATCCCTTCCAAAGTACTAACGATGGAAGACCTGGGTATGGGCCAGGTATTTAAAGATATTTCAGAAGTGCCAAGAGGTTTGGTTCTGGTCACAGGGCCAACAGGTTCGGGCAAATCTACCACACTTGCCGCGATGATCGATTACATTAATGATAATCGCTATGACCATATTTTAACGATTGAAGACCCTATCGAATTTGTTCATGAAAGTAAGAAGTGCCTAATGAACCAGCGAGAAGTTCATCGTGATACTTTAGGTTTTAATGAAGCACTGCGCTCAGCACTTCGTGAAGACCCCGATATCATATTGGTTGGTGAGCTTCGTGACTTAGAAACCATTCGTTTAGCACTCACAGCTGCAGAAACCGGACACTTGGTTTTTGGTACGCTGCATACAACTTCAGCTGCAAAAACGATTGACCGTATTGTTGATGTATTCCCGGCTGAAGAAAAATCTATGGTCCGGTCAATGCTTTCAGAATCCTTACAAGCCGTTATTTCTCAAACCTTATTGAAGAAAACCAATGGCGGGCGTATTGCTGCACATGAAATTATGATTGGTTCGCCAGCTATTCGAAACCTGATTCGAGAAGATAAGGTTGCACAAATGTATAGCGCAATCCAAACAGGTGCTTCAATAGGCATGCAGACGTTAGATCAATGCTTGCAGGGCCTTTTAAGTAAAGGCTTTATTACCCGAGAGATTGCTCGTGAGAAAGCAAAAGTACCTGATAACTTTTAATCAATTAGTATCTATGCTGTGTAATCGTGAACACATGTGTAGAAGTATCAAAAATAGCGCTAGTTTTATAGGATAGGTGGCAAGGTGGATTTCGAAAAGCTTTTACAAATTATGGTCGAAAAAGGTGGCTCTGACTTATTTATTACAGTTGGTGTTGCCCCAAGTATCAAAATCAACGGCAAGATTGTTCCAGTGACAAAGCAGGCGCTGACACCGGAACAGACTCGCGAGATTGTTTATGATGTGATGAGCGAGAAACAGCGTGCAGAGTTTGCTGAAAGTAATGAATGTAACTTTGCGATAAGTGCACGAGGGATTGGCCGTTTTCGTGCGAGTGCTTTTTTCCAAAGAAATCTTTGCGGTATGGTG
>CAXBKC010000530.1:0-2572 GCA_963975615.1 uncultured Oleiphilus sp. | reverse complement strand
ATTGCACGATGAATAAACGATTCATGATATGCATATACGGAGATAGACTCTTTACCGCATTTAATAAGCCATAGCGAGTAGGAAAGGGAACGCGAATCAAGTCGACACTCTTATAAAATATCACCTCAGAATTTAGACCCAACATGTGTTCACGAAAATCTAATGCTGCATTTCTGACCGCTTTCAGTCTACTTTGAGGGTGACTGTCTATACGGCTATTCTCAAACTGCTTAATAGGTTTGATTCCCAGCATAGCTAATTTATCGTTCATGCTGTTTACGTTAATCTCACTCATAGTGGGCTCCATTCTTTTGGATGGCTAATATATTCACAATAGTATAGTGAACTCCCCTTAACTATGCTTGACTTAAGGCGAACACATTTTGACTTATTGCGAAAACTTATAATGATTACTCAGTGTCCTATGGTCGGGTTTTTCATCTATCTGACAAAACTGGTAGGTCACGCCACTTCGTTGTATAGCTGGGCGACTTTAAAGTCCGTGTCATTTTCCATTGCTGTTTAATGCCTTGGCTCGCATAAAAAATAGGGCATTGCGATTTATTGATCTTATCAACTACCTTCATCAGGTTTTTAGATCTGACTGGTTGTGCTGGCGTAAATGCATCTAACTGCTCAGGTAATTCTGGGCTAAGTTCAATTAGGCCCACGCCTGCCCGAGCAAATTTAACGCCTTCCTTATAAATGACATCCCTAATTCCTTTGCGAGCAGCAGAGATGACTACCCTAGTATCATTGGTGGGCGCTGGAAATGAAATGGTTAGAGAGCGACTATAAGACGCTTCGATAAAGTGTGGGGCAGAGGCAAAGACGACCATGGTTTTCACTAAGTGATTTTGTCGTCTCAGTTTCTCGCAAGCCCGAGTTGCATATTGGCTAATCGACTGTTCTAAATCATGACAATGAATGATTTTCTGGCCGAATGATCGAGTAGAGTAAATTTGTTTTTTGGCCTCGGGTGACTGCTCCAAGCTAAAGCACTTTATACCATTTAATTCATCAATGGTTCTTGCAACATTAACGCTGAATCGCTTGCGCATTAATCTAGAATCTTGTCTCATTAAATCGTATACAGAATAAACCTGAAGATTCGCTAAATGAGCCGATAATCTTCGACCGATTCCCCAGACATTGCTTACGGGGATTTTTTTGAAGACAGCGTGCCATTTATGGATATCGTCAATGACGCAAACGTAATCACACTTAGCTGATTTTTTAGAAATATGACTCGCCAATTTAGCAAGCGTTTTTGTGGGAGCAATGCCAACACCGACAGGTAAGCCTACATGCTTAAGTATCGTTGATCTTATTTCTCTACCGTAAGATGGAAGGTGCTTATTAAAACCAGCTAAAGAAAGAAACGCTTCGTCGATACTGTAAATTTCTAGATCAGGAGAAAACGACTCGAGGGTGGTCATCACTCTTTTAGATAAGTCTCCATATAACTCGTAATTGCTGCTGAAGACATAAACACCGTATTTTTCTAGTAAGGGCTTTAGTTTGAAATAGGGCTCAAGGTCAGGAATGCCTAGCGCTTTTGCTTCTTTGGAGCGGGCAACAATGCAGCCGTCATTATTGCTTAATACCACAACAGGCTTTCCCCTTAAGTCTGGCCTGAATAACTGCTCACAACTCGCAAAGAAAGAATTCACATCAACTAAAGCGTACATTAACGATGCATTCTCATGGAAGAGGTCACAACGCCTTCGATGAGTAATTCAATATCATCTTTTATTTTAATAACGGAGTATCTAGGATTTGCTGGCCGGAGTTCTTGGCTTTCTAAATTAAGATATTTACACGTAAACTCGCCATCAATCGACGCAATAACAATATCGCCAGTAGTGGCTGTTAAGGCTCTATCAATTATAAGAATATCACCATCGTAGATACCCGCCCCAATCATCGAATTGCCTTGTGCTTTAACCATATAAGTAGCGGAAGGATGTTTAATTAAAAGCTCGTCCAGACTTAAACTTTCCTCAATGTAATCGTCTGCAGGGGAGGGGAAGCCAGCAGATACTTTAGAATTGAATAGCTTAATTTCTGTCGTCGAAGGGGTGATAAATATTAACATGACAAGCACCTATACTGTATTTATATACAGTATGATATAGCAGTCTTTCTCAAGAGCCAAACTATTTCAATATTGATATGGGGGAAGGATAAATATGTTTTTATTTTGAAATATTATTGTTAGCTTTAATTTACATTTATAGACACCCTGGTAAGCGGTATTATTACCACAACGGTTGAACTATTTAGGCGAAATCCCTCTATGGCTTGCACGGAAGGCTATAACGGAATTTAACTTATAAAAGGCGATTATCATGAAAGTTGTTATTGTAGGAGGTGGTGCCGGTGGCTTGGAACTGGCGACCTCGCTAGGTAAGAAATTAGGGCGCAAAGGTAAAGCTGAAATCTTGCTGTTAGATAGAAGCCAAGTACATATTTGGAAACCCTTATTACATGAAGTCGCTTCCGGTTCACTGGATGCCGAAGTCGATGCAGTAAGCTATAGAGCTCATGCCCAGATCGGAAGAGCACACGT
>CAXBKC010000529.1:0-2591 GCA_963975615.1 uncultured Oleiphilus sp. | reverse complement strand
ACCATCCGCAGCATGACACGCTGCGCATATAGCTGAAGATTCAGCTATATGCGCAGCGTGTCATGCTGCGGATGGTAATAGTGCAGTACCAAACTTTCCAAAATTAGCGGGGCAAGGTCAGCAATATTTGCTGAAACAGCTAAAGGATATTAAAGCAGGAAATCGTGCCGTTGTAGAAATGACAGGCATGCTAGATGGTTTTTCAGATCAAGACTTAGAAAATCTAGCAGCTTACTTCTCTTCTCAAACTTCTACTGGTGGGCAAGCTAAGAAAGACTTAGTCGAAGCGGGAGAGGTTTTATACAGAGGCGGTAATCCAGCGACTAAAATCGCAGCATGTACAGCATGTCATGGGCCATCAGGTAAAGGCATAGAGTTGGCAGCCTTTCCAGCTCTATCTGGGCAGCACGCTGATTATATAGCGACCCAATTGAAAAAATTCCGTTCGGGTGAAAGATCTAATGATGGTGATACGCGTATGATGCGTTCGGTATCTGCCTTGTTAAGTGATAAAGAAATAGAAGCTGTATCGAGTTATATTTCTGGTTTGAATTAGACCAGAATAGGAACAAATAGTATTAAAACCTACCTTTAAAAAGGTGGGTTTTTTTTTGCTTATTCATTACTGAAAGTGCTGCTGGGGAACTGACGGAAGCTCTATAGCAGGAAGACTGGAAAAGATTTAGTTTGGAATTGTTAGCTCAAATTTGTCAATAATAAGCCGATCAAAGTGAACTTTTGAATCGATTCCTAAGACCAAACAAGGGCTGGTTATAACTTGCGCTCTCATTGAGCTTGGGTCTGGGGAAGTAAGTGTGATGGGTAAGCTTAAGGTATTAGCTATTAGTTTACCTGTGTTATCTGCAATGTTAAATCCATAGCCTGCTGACGTTTTTTTGCCTTGCGAGACAAGAAATAAGTTTTCGGTTTTTAGGTGTGTATCAAAAAGAAGCTCTAAGGTATTAAGTGCTTGGCTATTAGAAAAGCCAGTTAATGCTTTAATTGCATTTTCTTGGTCTTTTCTATTTGATAGCTGAGAAATACCAGCACTTTGAATGCGGCACTGATTCGATTCTCTTACAACTGAAAAATCGACGCTTTGCTGGCTTGAGCAGGCAGAGATGCCGATTGCTAGTATTGGTAAAGCGACAAGCTGATTAATATAAAATCGTTCGGATAGGCTTTTTTTCATAAGATGCTTAATTTACGTTACGACCTAATTTAATGAGTGCAGTATATCGGCGTTTATAACAATATCGGTAGTGCTGTCGACGCTGATCTGAATCGGTTCTGGGTTAGCTAAAGTGCGATATTTTGCACAAACCTCTCCGTTTACACAGACTTCGTCATCATTATCAATATCAGTACTAGCATAAAGGTCGTAGCTGCCTGCTTTGATCTTATCGAGTGTGAAGTTCAAACTGCCGTCAATGGTATCAGGATTTTCAGTGGTCGTTGTTTGTCTAGCAAGGTCAAAGGTTCCTTGTTGGTAAAGTTTGACGCTCATCTTTCCTGTATTGCTTGTGTGGCCTAGTTCGCTTAGATTCATTGATACGTAGACATTTAACGCTGGGATAGCTTCGTTTGTTCCATCACTAGAGAAATCAAATGAGACAATGCTTTGGTAATTTCCAAATTCTAACTCTGAAGCGTCTGCAATAATTGAGTAGCGTCCTAAATAACTATCATCTTTATTATCTTTATCGTCGACATTAATGATGCGCCTTGTTCTTAGCCAGTCTGAAGATGTTACTACACCTTGAACTTGAGCTTTCGTGTCTCCTTCGTTGGTAATGATAACTTCTGAAACATTTGAACCTGTTAACGAAATAAAGGGTCTTGACGCTTTCATATCAAAAGGTATTGTTGGGAGGTTTGCGCCATTTTTCAGGGAAATGGCTGCTTGAACGGCTTTTAATGCATTTGCTGAACCATAGCCATAACTATCATCTCTGCCAGGTATTCCAAGATCATCCGTAAGCTTGCCTGCTTTAAGTAGTCTAAGGGCTGAAGATGCATTTAAATCGGGATATACGGCTTTCATCAATGCAAACATTCCAGCTACATGCGGGCTAGCCATCGACGTTCCGTTCAAAAATTCAAAATCTGAATTTGGAAGGCCATTGTTATTAGTAACAGAAGTACTCAGTACACCATCAATCTCGCCATCTTGGTTTGCATCTACAAATGTGTCCCCACCAGGTGCGGCAATGTCAATCTTGCTGCCATAGTTGGAGTAGACTGTAGGTTCAGAGTTAAAATCTATAGCGCTGACAGAGATTACGCTGGGATAAGACGCGGGGTAATGATACGCAGAGCTGGTGTCATTACCTGCCGCCGCCACCACGATAATACCTAAGTCTCGAACCTGAGAATAAAGCATTTCTTCTGCTTGAACATACTCATAGCTGCCAAGGCTTAAATTAATAATATCGGCAGGCTTAGCCGGAAGGGTGCCACTGTCATTAGGCAGGCCTGCTGCAAAGCGAACAGCTTGCATAATGTCATAAGTGGTTCCGTTAAATTTGCCTAGTACTCGTAGTGGCATAATCTTAGCTCCCCAAGAAACACCAGCAACACCATAATTATTG
>CAXBKC010000528.1:0-2598 GCA_963975615.1 uncultured Oleiphilus sp. | reverse complement strand
GACCTAATGCACAAGTTGTTGAGCGTGCAAAATCATTATCAAACGATATATTAAGCCGTGCAAATGAATACCTTGATGCCAACAACCTACTGAGTGCTTCTGATTATTTAAGCTCTCTCGTTCACACAACTAACATGATGGAGTATGACGTAGAGGGAATCTCTAAAGATGAGTTAGCAGAAAAAATTAAAGAAATTGAAACTAACCCTAGTTTTAAAAAAAGCTTATACCAAAGAGCCTCAAACAATTTAATGAATGGCACACCATTAGAAAAAGATATGGCGTTTTGGGATTTCACCAAACTAGCTGGTTTAGATTCTGGCAACTTAACCAAAGACCATAGCTTTCAAATGCAGTTTGCAGATGCGACACTTGTTCATTTGACGCATCTGAAAGAGATGAATCAACCAGGTGAAGTTAAATCCCGCTTAGACTATATTCGGTATGTATTTCCAAGCTTAATGAAAGACGACAGAATTAATAGTTTCTTTTGAGATACCATTTTAAAAAGCTCGTTTTTAATGCTCAACCGAAGCTAATCAGTACTTTGAATAATTTAGGCTTCGGTTAGCTAATCAGCTTATCCGCAAAATTTTTTTAAAGATCATCCTGTTTACACAAAAGCCCGATTCCTCGGCAGCTTAAATCCCTGACGATTTTCAACAAGGCATTGCTCACAAATTACCAGATATGCACGGCATTGAAGGTTGGTAAGTAAATAAGGAAACAACTATGAGTCAATTAGAATCAATTATATGGCACGTTGCAGGTTATGGCGCGATGCCTGTGATTATCTTAAGCGGGTTTGCAGGAGTCGTTGCAATTTCAGTTTGGATATTATCTTTGACCTAGGACAAAGGCGGCTGTTAAACATTAGCCTTAACTAAGCAGCTATTTAATACCGAACACTAACTAGAAGACTCATCCCCCCTATTTACTATTTTCATTAGTCAATAGACCTGATTATACTAGCTCCATATTTTTATCTTGGAGTCCGATGAAATGCCAAAAGCTAGTGAAATAAAAAAGAATACTGCGGTTGAAATTAATGGTGAAGCTTATATTGTGCGCGATATCGAGCGCTCTGTTCCTCAGGGCCGCGCCGGTGGCAGCATCTATCGAATGCGTCTGTACAGTGTTGCGACAAATCATAAGATAGATGAGACCTATAAAGATTCAGATATGCTCGCCCTTGCCGACTTAATTAAACGGCCGGTGACGTTTTCGTACTCTGACGGCGATGAGTTTGTATTTATGGACAGTGAAGACTATTCATCCTACAGTCTGAACAGAGAGACTATCGCCGATGAGTTATTATTCATTAATGAAGACACTCAAGGTGTGCAGATGCTCATCGTTAACGATGCACCTGTTGCGCTGGATATTCCGGCCTCTGTTGAGCTTGAAATAGTCGAGACAGCACCGTCACTTAAAGGTGGCTCCGCTACTGCTAGAACAAAGCCTGCAACACTTTCAACAGGTTTGATAGTGCAAGTACCAGAGCATATTTCAACAGGCGAAAAAATCAAAATTAACGTTGAAGAACGTAAATTTACCAGCCGTGCTTAATCTTAATTGCTAAGCATAATAATGATTAAAGCCGCGTTAACTGTATATGGCTCTTCCTGTTAGTTTAAGGATCCTATATACAGTTGATGCTGAGATTAAGCTAAGTTCTATACTGTTCCTAGGCGGAGGTCGTTTAATTGACCTAGAGTCAAACAGCTAGCTGCTTTAGTATGAAAGAAGCCGCAACATGGCTAAAAGCCATAATGGTTAGACTTGGGTCTAATGAGCTGCTTGTTGGAAACACTGAGCTATCAGATACATATAAGTTATCAATATCATGAACTTTATGTGTCGAATCAACCACCGAATCCTCTTTTCTGTTTCCCATTCGACAGCCACCGCCCGGATGAGGAGAAGCCAAAAATAAGCCCCCTGCTTCGATAGCCATCGTGTCAATTTTACTGATTTGATGCACACTATCTAAGATGAGAGGAACGTGCCCAGCTACGACAAGTTTTTTAGCGCCGGCTTGGAATAACAAGATGGCCTGTTTTTTTATTGAGTCTTTTAAAACTAACTGTGTCAGCTCACCATAAGGGTAATAAACTTCTCGCGAACCATCTGATTTTATTTTAATTTCACCTAATTCAGTTTCAACATCATCGATCCAGCTAATTGAGCCTGCAATTTTCGGGAAACGATTCATCCAGTACTCTAGCTCGGTCCCCACTGGAGCCAGTGATGCAGCTAAGGTACCCGGATGCATTTGGTTTGGCATGAGCAAGTACCCTCCTTCTTGATATTGGCCATCACGAAAGCGGCGCAGCCTGAACTCATCAATCCCCCATGCTGCAGGAATATTTCGCCACTGCATCATATCTTCTTCAAATAAGCCGTGAACTATAGTCGAAGGATTCATTGAAAAATATTTTCCAAGAGCAGGCAAAGTATGGGCAAAGTCTTGCTGCATTAAAAAATATGAGGAGGAGAAGCCACCTGCAGCAACCACGAATACTTTAGCATGAACGGTTATTTTCTTATTAGACGGTTTATTGGTTTTCCTATCCATCACTAACAAGTCGAGACTGC
>CAXBKC010000527.1:0-2631 GCA_963975615.1 uncultured Oleiphilus sp. | reverse complement strand
ATATAGGCACTTACATCATCTGTAAGAATGCGCTCTCTTGGCCCGCTAGGCTCAACTTTCGTTAAATCGACACCATGCTCTCTCGCAAATTTTCTAACGGCAGGCCCTGCATGTACAGAATCATTAGAAAGAAAACCATCTTGAGTCGCCATTTCTTTTGATGGGGCTCTCTCTTTAAGCTCTTCGAACGGTTTATTACTTGAATCCGACTCTAGCTTTAAGTTTTGTTCATTGTCCAAACTTTTCTGGTTCGAGTTTTGAGCTTTTAATTCAAGTTCTGCAATTACATCACCTGCAGACACTTTATCGCCTACTTTGATGTTGAAGGATAGTAAGCTCCCCGATACTGGACAAGGAATTTCCATTGTCGCTTTATCGGACTCTAACACGATTAAAGTTTGATCCTCCTCAATCAAATCACCTACGGAACCTATTACCTCAATTACTTCTACTTGATCACTTCCTCCCAAGTCTGGCACGACAATCTTTTGCACACTAACTACGTCATTACCATCAACTTTAGCTGTTTCTGTCTCCTCAGCAAGACCATTACCGATTGAAGCATCAGTCGTCACACCTTGTTCATTTTTTGAATTATCTACAGGCTTATCTTCAGCAATAAGCAAGTTGAGTAATGAATCCCCCTCCTTGACCTTATCACCAACAGTTACTTGTAAACTTTCTACCTTCCCTGACTTAGGTGATGGTACTTCTACTGTCGCTTTGTCCGATTCAAGCACGACAATTGTTTGATCATGCTCTATATCGTCGCCTACCGAGACTGTGACTTCTATAACTTCTAGCTCACCATCACTACCCGTTGCAGGAACTAAAATAGTTTCAGATTTCATTTAGTTCTCCTGTTTCAACGTTGCATTGCACTTAAGCAGTTTCGATCAATATTATAGCTACGCATAGCATCTATAACTTTCTGAGTATCAACTAAACCTGCAAGACTAAGCGCATTCAAGGCGGCAATTACAATATAATAACGGTCTATCTCAAAAAAATGACGAAGCTTTTCTCTGGTATCACTTCTTCCGAAACCATCTGTCCCGAGCACCGTATAATGTTCTGGCACATAGGCTCTGATCTGCTCTGAATACAAGCGAATATAATCTGATGAAGCGACGACAGGCCCTCTTTTGTCACTCAAACATTCACTAACAAAAGGTGTTTTTATTTTCTTCTCAGGGTTTAACATATTCCAGCGTGCGCACTTCTGCCCATCACGCGCCAACTCATTAAAACTAGTCACACTCCAGACATCACTATTAATAGAGTAATCATCTTTTAATAACTGAGCTGCGGCTCTAACTTCGTTTAAAATCGCGCCACAACCTAAAAGCTGAACCCTTAATTTCTTAGCCTTGCTTTTAGCTTCAACGGTTTCGAATAAGTACATACCTTTCAATATGCCTTGTTCAGAACCTTCCACAAGCGGTGGCTGTCGATACTGTTCATTCATAATGGTCAGGTAATAATAAATATCCTCATTCTCCTGATACATTCGCCTTAATCCATCTTGAATAATCACAGCTAATTCACAAGCATAAGCTGGGTCATATGAAACGCAATTCGGAATTGTGCTTGCTAATACATGACTATGACCATCCTGATGCTGTAGACCTTCGCCATTAAGCGTAGTTCTTCCGCTCGTTCCACCCACTAAGAATCCACGTGAACGCATATCACCAGCAGCCCACGCTAAGTCTCCAATACGTTGATAGCCAAACATTGAATAAAATACATAGAAAGGAATAAGGGGGAAATCGTGGGTACTATACGATGTGGCACATGCCATCCATGCAGCCATAGCGCCAGCTTCATTAATACCCAATTCTAGAATTTGACCTGCTTGATCTTCACGGTAGTACATCACCTGATCACGATCATTCGGAATATATTTTTGGCCTTCGGAAGTATAGATCCCTAACTGTCGAAACATGCCTTCCATACCAAAAGTTCTTGCCTCATCGGGAACAATTGGCACAATCCGTTTTCCGACTCGTTTATCTTTTGTCAGCGCAGAGAGTATTCTGACAAAAGCCATTGTCGTCGATATTTCTCGTTCACCAGTCCCTTCAAGTTGGGTAGCAAAAAGCTTAAGGTCAGGCACAACAAGAGGCTGACTTTGTTGTCGCCGTTTAGGATAAAAACCACCTAAGGCTTCCCGTCGCTTTTTCATATACATGACTTCAGGACTATCCGCCGGCGGGCGATAAAAAGGCGTACTTTCTATTTCATCATTGCTAACAGGTACACCAAAGCGATCTCTAAAGGCCTTTAAACTCTCAATATCTAACTTTTTAAGTGAGTGGGTTGTATTGGTCGCTTCACCCACTTTACCAAAACCATAACCTTTGATGGTATGAGCTAAAATAACAGTTGGCTGACCTTTATGATTAACAGCTTTATGGTATGCCGCATAAACTTTGTATGGATCGTGGCCACCCCGGTTAAGTTTATCTATATCTTCATCAGTCATGCCTTCAATTAGTTTTGCAAGTTCTGGATTGAGACCAAAGAAATGCTTTCTTGTGTAGGCTGCACCATTTGACTTGAAGTTCTGCATTTCACCATCAACAACCTCATCCATCGCGCGCTGCATAACCCCATCTTTATCTTTTT
>CAXBKC010000526.1:0-2652 GCA_963975615.1 uncultured Oleiphilus sp. | reverse complement strand
CTGGTACCAACTCTGAAATTGTTGATGCTTTAGTAGATGCAGCAAGAAGAGGTAAAGAAGTTACGGTCGTTATTGAACTTCGTGCCCGGTTTGATGAAGCTGAAAACATTGAATTAGCGAGCCGCTTGCAAGAGTCTGGTGCAGTCGTGGTTTATGGCGTTGTTGGTTTCAAAACACACACTAAAATGATTCTCGTTGCACGACGGGAATCGGATGGCTTTAAACATTACGTTCATTTAGGAACAGGAAACTACCACACCACCAATGCTCGTCTATACACAGACTACAGCTTCATGAGTAGCGATGAAGCATTGGGTAAAGACGTATTTAAAATATTCCAACAACTAACTGGGATGGGAAAGGTTCTCAAAATCAAGAAGCTATTCCACGCACCTTTTACCTTGCACGATAGTTTAATTAAATTAATTGAACGTGAAACAGACCAGGCAGCTCAAGGCAAAGCATCGGGTATCACCATCAAAGTAAATGCAATTTCAGAGCCTAAGATCATCCGAGCACTCTATAAGGCGTCTCAATCAGGCGTACCTATACAGCTTATTGTTCGAGGCATCTGTTCAATACGACCAGGCGTTCCAGGCGTATCTGAAACTATCAAAGTACGTTCAATTCTTGGTCGTTTTCTTGAGCATTCGCGCATTTACTGGTTCCATAATAATGGTGAAGATCAGATCTATGCCTCTAGCGCAGATTGGATGTCACGTAATTTACTTAACCGGGTAGAAACCTGCTTCCCGATAGAAGATGCAAAACTTATAGAGCGAGTTAAGTCTGAAATGGAATTATATCTAGCCGATAACTGCCAAAGTTGGCAAATGGATTCCGAAGGCAATTATCATCTCAACCAGCCTAACGAAGATGAGAGTAGAATCAGTGCTCAACAAACATTACTAGAACAACTAGCTATCACTTAAACTATGAACATATTCTTAAAAAAAATTATACAGAAGTTGTTCCTTCTCATTACATTAATTGAGTTGTGTGCCTTTTCAGTATCTGGATACGCATCTGAAACAGAAAAGAACACCCAACAGCCAGCACAAAACGAGATAACCGCTGCTGAAAGTTTGCTTTACTTTCAAGCATTTACAGAAAACGAGCAAGATGAGAATTTAATTAAAACGCTTGAAGAAGCCGACACGTTTAATCGAATAAAAAAAATAATTGATACTAACTTTATTCTTAATGTACCTATTCGCATTCATATTCAGCACCCTAAAGAATCCAAACTCATAGCAACTGAACTTGACCAAGAAAGTCATATCATAAACTTACCTTTCAGCTTTCTTCATACCTTACATCAGGGCCTCACTAACAAATATGAACACCAAGTTGACGTAATCAATATTATATTCTCAGCCAGTACTGAGTATTATATTTGGTCAGAATTTGCTGAATATCTGATAGGGAACAAACAATTAGACGTACAAGGCGATACCTTTGCAGCGACAGATAACTTTGCCTCCATTGTAATGCTGAATCAAAACAACTCGAGCAGTGATTATATTGTCGATGCGAGTGAAGCCTACTTACTTATCCATAGCACAAGATCTACAACTATAAATCAACATGCCCAAAGTGAGCTTCAATTAGATCAACAACGCTATAAACATATAATTTGCCTTAGTATTGGCTTTGATCAAATTATCCAAGCCCCTGACTATGAGAATCTTCATTTAAATAGTTTTTCATGGGACGAGAACAAAATCGAACAGTGTAAAAGTAGCTACAGCCTCATCATGAAGAATTGGCATCAGGCAATTAAGCCATCACTACAGAAAAATAGCGTCATCCATCACTGGTTAAATCTTTTATAGAGCAACTATTACATGCTCTCTCTATCTATTAATCGGCTATAGAGCCATACTGATATTGTTAGACACTGACCTAGCTGTTTGAACGAAAGTCTCTGTTAACAACAACCCTTAGCCTAGTTTTAACAGGCTTTAGGTTTATGGCACTACGACAAGAGGAAAAGATCATGAGTAAAGGACAAGACAGTAAAAAAAATATTAAAAAGAAACCGCTTTTAACGCCAAAAGAAAAGAAAGCCGCAAAGGCATCCAAGAAAATAGAAACCAATGTTTTAGGCAATTAATCATAAAATGGCCATCCAAATTTGAGATGGCCATGCTCAATAATGCTTTATGTGTAATAGTCATCACTAGACCTAATGTATTGAAACCAAGGTTTCGAATAGAGCCTACCGACACCCAAAATTAAGCCTCTGCGCCCTCCAGCAAAGCACACTACTTCACGTCATCCCTTACTCGTTACGGGTTCCATTGTTTGAGCTATCCGAAACGGAGGGGTTTTAATCTGGCAGATAATTCAACGACTAAGACAATGGATGACCGCCTACGCGGCAATGACGAGTGTGTGCCAATTCGAGACCTTGAAGGCTTGTTTGCGTTTGGCTGGATTATCTTGATTTAGCCTTGGTCGTGAGGTGCTAGCTTTGGAGTTAAAGCGGCCCATTTTGGATTCACCAAATTGTGCAGTAGCCGCCCTTTTCTGTGCGCGGGAAAGCCTTTTATAAATTCCTAATAGATAATTTTGATAACCTGTGGTTGTTTTGCTAATCCATACACCCCCCTGAAATATATACCTCAACTCCAAGACTACTAGTCAAAC
>CAXBKC010000525.1:0-2670 GCA_963975615.1 uncultured Oleiphilus sp. | reverse complement strand
ATTTACTTCTTTGTCGGAAACTAGAATGTCCTCAGCAAAGTGGCACAGTTTACAATCTGCAGATGTTCTACAGCGGCTTGATTCTTCGCTAACGGGCCTGACTACGGAACAAGCAAAAAAACGCCTGATTGAATATGGTCATAATACTATTATCCAAAAAACCCGACGTTCTTTGCTGTTCATTTTACTCGGGCAGTTTTCTGATTTCATGATAGTTGTGTTGTTGGTAGCAGCGGTGATTTCGGGTTTTCTTGGTGAGCCACAAGATACCATTGCTATTATGGTGATCGTATTACTTAATGCAATTATCGGCACAGTACAGGAATTTAGGGCAGAGCGCGCTGTGGCGGCACTGCGAAAAATGGCAGCGCCAGATGCTTATGTATTTCGCGATGCACTTGAAGTGACTATTGACGCAACAGCATTAGTGCCGGGTGATGTTGTTATGCTTGAAGCCGGAAATCTTGTGCCTGCTGATGTGCGCTTACTGGAAGGGGAAGAACTGCTGGTCGATGAATCAACCCTGACTGGTGAATCACATGCAATAGAAAAGCAAACAGAACCGCTAGCTGATAAAGAATTAGCCATTGGTGATCGTTTGAATCTAGTTTTTAAGAACAGCATGATTATTCGTGGACGTGGTAAAGGTGTGGTAGTTACCAGCGGCATGGAAACCGAGATAGGCCAAATAGCTGGACTGCTACAAGATGAAACGAGTGTAAAAACCCCCTTGCAAACACGATTGTCTGGTTTTGGCCGATACCTTGCCTTGACTGTACTGGCAATATGTATAGTGGTATTTGTTGTCGGCTTGCTGCAAGGACAGTCAATATTATTGATGTTTTTAACCTCGGTGAGCTTGGGTGTAGCTGCGATACCGGAAGCTCTCCCTGCGGTGGTGACCATTTCACTTGCTTTGGGTGCACGTAAGCTGATCCGACATAATGTGCTCGTGCGTAACTTACCCTCTGTCGAAACCCTAGGTTCAGTTACCTATATATGTACAGACAAGACCGGTACCCTGACACAAAATCTCATGACAGCGGAGTTATTTTTTGTCGCTGGAGAACTGCGACAATCAATGCCTGAGTCAGAAGCCAGTATTCCATGGACAGAGCTTGGCCAAGCCATGGCACTAAACAATGACATCATGGATAAAGACGGCAAACCTGCAGGTGAGCCGACCGAGCTAGCACTTTTCGAAGCCGCTCACATGGTCGGTTTTGATAAGTCCATCTTAGAGCAGGCAAAGCCTCGTATAGCCGTTATTGCGTTTGATAGCGAACGAAAACAGATGACAACCTTGCATCAAACATCCGATGTTATAACTGCGTACATCAAAGGCGCGCCGGAGCAGGTGCTACAACAATGTATTCAGGGATTAAGTAATGATGGGATTGCAGTATTTGAAGCGACGGCCATACTGGCTGAAGCAGCACAGTTAGCGAATAAAGGTTACCGTGTACTGGCATTTGCAAAACGTGAATTTAGCTGTTTGCCAGATCCGTTGGACGCTGAAGTGGTGGAGCGAGAACTCACCTTTTTGGGGCTGGTGGCGTTGATCGATCCGCCGCGACCCGAAGTGCCTCAGGCCGTAAAAGATTGTCTCACAGCGGGAATTATTCCGGTAATGATCACTGGCGATCATCCGGGTACCGCGTTTGCGATAGCACAACGTTTGGGCATTATAGATAACGATAGGGCGATGCTAAGTGGTGATCAACTCGCTAAAATATCCGATGAAGAATTCTCCCGCCTAGTTGACTCAATACGGGTGTACGCAAGGGTGACACCGGAACAAAAATTACGTATCGTCAAAGCGTTGCAGGACAAAGGCGAATTTGTCGCTATGACTGGAGATGGCGTCAACGATGCGCCGGCATTGAAGCGTGCCAGTATTGGTGTCGCCATGGGCCAGAAGGGAACCGATGTGGCTCGCGAAGCTGCAGATATGGTGTTATTGGACGATGACTTTTCTTCAATCGTGCGAGCGATACGGTCGGGTCGACGCACTTTCGATAATATTCGCAAATTTATTAAATATACTTTGAGTTCCAATGCTGGTGAAATCTGGACCTTGTTCCTTGCACCGTTTCTCGGGTTGCCTATTCCTTTACTGCCGATTCATATCCTGTGGATTAATCTAGTGACCGATGGCCTGCCGGGTCTTGCATTAACCACTGAGCCAGCCGAACCGAATATAATGAGTCGTGCGCCCAGCCCTCCAAAGGAAAGTATTTTTTCTCATGGTATGTGGCAACATATTCTCTGGGTAGGATTGTTTATTGGTGGAATATCCATTGCGACTATGGCGTGGGCTATTTCCCGTGACGTTGTGTACTGGCAGACAATGGTGTTTACGGTATTAACGGTATCACAGTTGTTTCACTCACTGGCGGTTCGCAGTGAGAGTGCTTCATTATTGCGTATTGGTTTGTTCAGTAATTTACCGATGTTAGGGGCTTTTCTGTTAACGTTGTTATTTCAGATGGTCGTGATTTATACACCTGCGTTAAACACCATTTTCCATACACAGCCTCTGCCAATGGTCGATCTTATTGTCTGTCTGTTGTTGTCTTCACTTATTTTGTTTGCCGTCGAGATTGAAAAATGGTTAATGCGCCGTGGTGTTATTTACGCATAGTGTTATATATGGATAGTGCGTTACCG
>CAXBKC010000524.1:0-2680 GCA_963975615.1 uncultured Oleiphilus sp. | reverse complement strand
AATATTTATCAAGCAATTCGGTCGGTTCGTCCGTATGCTGTCGATGTCAGTGGTGGCGTTGAGCAAGTAAAAGGGAAAAAGAATCATCGTACTGTTACTCAATTTTTAAATGAGGTGTCGCGTGCCTGCGAATAAACTAATAACAGAAGAACTATTACAGCAGCTTCCTGATAATAAAGGACATTTTGGTCCTTATGGCGGAAAGTTTGTGTCCGAAACATTAATGTCGTCACTGGATGATTTAGAAAAACAGTATTTATCCTTAAAAGATGATGCAGAGTTTCGTAAAGAGTTCGATAAAGATATGGCCGACTATGTCGGGCGACCATCGCCATTATATTTTGCAGAACGCTTAACGAGAGAGGTCGGTGGAGCAAAAATATATTTAAAGCGTGAAGATCTTAATCACACTGGCGCTCACAAAGTAAATAACACTATTGGACAGGCTTTGTTAGCGAAGCATCTCGGTAAGCCTCGTGTTATCGCTGAAACGGGAGCTGGGCAACATGGAGTTGCAACAGCAACAGTTGCTGCCCGTTTAGGCTTAGAATGTAAAATATTTATGGGGATTGATGATGTGCGTCGTCAATCACTAAACGTTTATCGAATGAAACTCTTGGGCGCTGAGGTAGAGGCCGTCACAAGTGGTACTCGTACGCTTAAGGATGCAATGAATGAAGCGATGCGTGACTGGGTTACAAATGTTGATAACACCTTCTACATAATTGGTACTGTTGCAGGACCTCATCCATACCCTATGCTAGTCAGAGACTTCCAATCTATCATTGGTCGAGAGGCTAAAATTCAATGCATTGAGAAAGAAGGCCGTTTACCTGATGCGTTGGTCGCTTGTGTTGGTGGTGGTTCAAATGCAATTGGCTTATTTTATCCTTTTATCTGTGATCATGATGTTGAAATGTATGGTGTAGAGGCGGGGGGTGATGGTATTGAAACTGGTAGGCATGCAGCGCCTCTATCAGCCGGATCTCCTGGAGTACTGCACGGTAATAGAACCTATTTAATGTCAGATGATGATGGCCAAATTCTGGGTACACATTCAATTTCAGCTGGATTAGATTATCCGGGAGTTGGGCCAGAGCATTCCTGGTTGAAAGATATGAAGCGTGCGGAATATGTATCCGTAACAGATACTGAAGCTTTAGCTGCATTTAGACGCTTGACGCTGGTTGAAGGCATTATGCCTGCGCTTGAATCAAGCCATGCAATTGCGTATGGAATTAAAAAAGCCGCTACAATGGCTGCTGATAAAATTATGATAATAAACTTATCTGGCCGTGGCGATAAAGATATCCATACAATTGCTACTCTTGATGGAATTGAGGTTTAAGATGAGTCGTATTAAGCAGGTATTATCTGATTTAGAGACTATTGGGAAGAAGGCGTTAATTCCGTATATTACCGGTGGAGACCCTGAGCCGGGCTTAACTGTCGATATTATGCACACCTTAGTAGATGCTGGATCAGATATCATTGAGTTGGGCGTACCATTTTCCGATCCAATGGCAGACGGCCCGGTTATTCAGTTGGCGTGTGAGCGAGCGTTAAAGCACCATGTTTCTTTAAATGATATCTTTTCGATGGTGAAAGAGTTTAGAAAAACAAATCAAAATACTCCAGTTGTGTTAATGGGTTACTTGAACCCTTTAGAAAAAAAAGGCTACGAAAAGTTTGCAAAAGAAGCTGCAGAAGCAGGAGTCGATGGTGCGTTGATTGTTGACTTACCCCCAGAAGAGGCTGACACTTTAGTTCCTTTTTTAAAGCAATACGGTTTGGATTCTATTTTTCTTATTGCGCCTACGACAACAGATTCCCGTATTGATTATATCTGTGAGCATAGTACAGGTTATGTATATTATGTTTCTGTAAAAGGTGTGACTGGTTCTGCAGCAATAAGCTCAAAGGATGTATCTGAAAAAGTAGCCTTGATTCATAAGAATAACCAAATCCCTGTCGGTGTTGGTTTTGGGATACGTGATGCCGCTTCTGCTGCTGAAATTTCAAAATCTGCAAATGGTGTTATTGTGGGTAGTGTGATTGTGAATTTGATTGCTGAAAACCAAGACAATCCAGAGAAACTCAAGTATGAAGTAAAGGCCTTGGTATCATCTATGCGTAAAGCTATGGATTTGGTTGAGTAGAAACTTTTCATAGCGTTACTTGTGTCGTTGTGATTGGAAGGTCTCAAGTTGTAAATGTTGTTGATATTTAGATGTTTATCTAATGATTAAGTGCGTTAAATAGGATTATGCATGAGTAGCTGGTTAGACAAAATAAAGCCAAAATCAATTCGTTCAGATGCCCAGGTGAAAGGTAATATTCCTGAGGGCGTTTGGAAAAAATGTCCAAAGTGTCAAGCTGCTTTATATGGACCGGAACTTAATAAAAATTTAGATGTATGCCCTAAATGCCAACATCATATTCGGATATCTGCGCGCCGACGAATAGATATCTTTCTTGATGAAAATAATCGAGTAGAGCTAAATGCTAATCTTGAACCTAAAGATAGACTAAAGTTTAAAGATACCAAAAAATATAAAGACCGCCTTATTGAAAACCAAAAAAACACCGGCGAAAAAGATGCACTCATCACCTTTAAGGGTGAAGTGAATGGTCTTCCTGTCGTTGTTGCTGCTTTTGAGTTTTCATTTTTAGGGGGCTC
>CAXBKC010000523.1:0-2704 GCA_963975615.1 uncultured Oleiphilus sp. | reverse complement strand
AGTAAATCTTCGAGCGCCAATTGATACTTTACCGTGATGTCATGGCCTGTAACTAAGTCTACCCGTCCTGCGAATAAACTCCGATACGCCAGTATTCGTTTATCAAAAATATACAGGTTTTTAGCTTCTTCGCTGAATCCACTCTGTATTAAATCGATAGTGATGGCATCTCCTTCCTGAAGACCAATCAAATACTTTTTGGCATCGTCAAGTTTATCTATCTTTATATCTTGGCGGCTTTTCAGCTTAAAAAGACTTTGCTCTCTTTTTGCAAATGGTCCGATCCAGTCAAATAAGTTTTCTCTCTCTTTTGTGCGGGTAATGGTATAGACCAAGACATCATTTTGGGATAAGACCTTGTCGTAAATGCCTTTCCAAACGCCCAAACGGATGGTGTAGGCTAGACCAGCATTATCTAGGGTAGCTTTAACAATTTCAGTAGCGAAACCGACCACTTCACCCTCTTTTTCATAGTTAAAAGGTGGCCAATTTTCTGTCAGTACTTCTAAGTGTTGTTCGCTATAAGCGAAGCTTATCGGAAGTAGCAAAAATAAAGAGCAAAGGAAGTATCGTAGCGCACGTGACAAAAGATAAATCATTAAAGGCCCTCAATTAAATGAGTAGTTATTCAAAGTGTAGTTTGATTTTATGCCGATGTATAATTGGCCTTTAATTATTATCTTTGGCTACACTACTTAGAACGGAAACGCCTAGTTTGAAAATAATCGGCTTCTTCATCAAGACCCAATAGTTCTCGTCTTATTAAATCTAATGCTAAGGCCGACACAATTTTTTGAAAGAATAACCGGTTCCCTGGAAAATAGAACTGATGGGTATGCATTTTATTGTGTGTGCCCCAGGCTAGCCAAACTGTGCCAACGGGTTTTTCATCGCTACCACCATTTGGGCCAGCTATGCCTGACACAGACAGCCCTATATCTGCCCCACTTGCTTTTAAGGCACCTAATAGCATTTGCTGAACGACAGGTTCGCTTACTGCGCCATGTTCTTTTAAGGTTTCTTCAGAAACACCGACCACACTGGTTTTGATGTGATTTGCGTAGGTGACAAATCCTGCTTCAAAGACATTGGATGAGCCGCTGACTTCGGTAATTAAGGAAGCAATCTTTCCGCCGGTACAAGACTCTGCAAAACTCACTTTAAGCTTTTTCTCGGTTAAAAGCTGAACAACAACTTCAGCTAAGGTTCGATCATCTTGAGTGACAATATGTGCGCCTAATAGTTGCTCTATCTTGTGTTTCCATTCATCCAGCAAAGCATGATCTTGTTTGTGATCCACTTTTAGTTTTAGCTCAAGCAGTGGCATTGAGGCACGAAAACCTAGCTCAATTTGCTTAGGCCAATCGGGGAATTGTTCATTAATCGTTTGCTGAAGATTAGATTCACCATAACCAAAAATACGATAACGGACCCGCTTGGGTTGAATGTTGTCGGGCAGCAGAGAGGCTAATTCGGGTAATATTTCCTGCTTCATCATGGTGTTTAATTCATGAGGGACACCCGGAGTACAGATAATCAAACAAGCATTATGTTTTACTTTGAAGCCGACGGCCGAGCCGGTTTCATTTGCCACTAAATCGATAGCTTTGGGCAATAATGCTTGTTTCTTATTCGCTTCAGTTAGCGGGTAGTTTCGTTTACTTGACCAAGACTCAAGATGGGCTAGCGCTTCAGGGTGAATTTCAAGTTCTGCTCCGATTACCTTTGCCAGTGCTTCAGCGGTTAAATCATCCGATGTTGGGCCTAAGCCGCCGTTCACAATTAATACATCTGCACTTTGGCTTAGCCGTTCGATTTCACTTATCAGAAGCTGAAAGTCATCGGGAATAGTACTTTTTAATGCGACCTGAATACCTTGATCAAAGCAGAGTTGAGCAATCATGGCCGAGTTTGTATCTGAAATGTCGCCCGTCATTAACTCATTACCGGTCAACAGTAGATTGATTCGCATTTAGTCACCTAACTCATTTGATTGTGTGGTCGGTTTTTTTAAGACTTAGCTGAACTTAAGATAGCGGCTAGTTCTTCAGATCGATCTGCTGCAGCCTGCATGGCTTGGTCTACAATGCCCACCAAATTATTTTGCTCAAAAACGTGTATAGCCCGCTCGGTTGTTCCACCCGGTGACATCACATTCTTTTTAAGTTGTGCTGGAGAAATGTCACTATTCAAAACCATTTGTGCTGCCCCTAGTACTGTTTGAGCTGCAAGTTTTCTTGCGGTTTCAGCTGACATTCCTTGCTTGATAGCTGCTGCCTCCATGGCTTCGATCATGAGGAAGATATAAGCAGGGCCTGAGCCGGATAAGGCCGTTACAGAGTGCATTTGGGCTTCAGTGGCTAGCCATTCAACAATACCAATACCAGAAAATAATTCAGAACTAAGTGCTTGCTGTTCAGTAGAAACATACGAATTGGCGATCAGGCCGCTCGCCCCTTTCAATACTTGTGCTGGTGTGTTTGGCATACAGCGGACAATAGATTGATCTTGGCCCAACCAGGCATTTAAGCTTTTTAGCTCAATGCCTGCTGCGATTGAAATAATTAAAGGGCGGTGCGTTAAATGAGGAGCAAGGTCTTCGCAAACCTGCTTAAGTACTTGCGGTTTTACACTTAACACAATGACATCAGATTGCTTGACCGAAGCGGTATTATCACCAGAAGTTTGCACTCCCCAGTTTTTT
>CAXBKC010000522.1:0-2707 GCA_963975615.1 uncultured Oleiphilus sp. | reverse complement strand
AAATTATCAGGGTATGTAATATACGCCGTTTTGGTGTGTTATAAACCACCAAAATGGTGTTCAATAAGCTGTTAGGGCTCAAGCCTGAAAAAAAATCTTGGATTATGGAATAAACAATGAAGGACTGGATTAAAAACAAGTTTTACAGATTGAATAGCTATCTAGATCAGAAATATCCTGATTTTGAAGCTATGTTCACTGAGTCAGATGAGAACAAAAGAAGCCTAAGTCTCAATAAGGTTTTGTTTAAAGTTCTCTCGTTCGCAGTATTAAGTGCCGGGTTATTGTTATTAATTAATTTGGCCTTGATATCGTTCACTGATCGAGGTGGAGTTTTTGGAGATTTTTTAGGTGGCGTCCTAAATCCGATACTAACTTTCTTTACGTTGTTCGGTCTAATCGCCACTATCGTGATTCAGCGACAAGAGCTGCGTTTGGCTCGTCACGAATATGAAAAGACTGCTGATGCCCTAAGCACACAAGCTATCGAAACGACCTTTTTTAATATACTCGACCTGCACCATAAAATTGTAGATAACCTAAAGGTTGACTTAGAAGAATTAAGCTTTAGGAGTGAAGCAGAAAAAGCTCTTAAGGGAATAACTGCATCTATTATAAATTCTCAATTAGGCGTAAGTACATCATCTAAAAAATCCAAGGTTGAAGGGCGAGCTGTATTTGAGGCGATTCTGGCATTTTTATCAATCGAAGCAAAAACACCGGAAGATGCTCTGGAGCGTTATAAAAATATTCAGAAGCATCACAATCACATCCTAGGACACTATTTCAGGAATCTATACCAAGCGCTAAAAATCATTGATGGTTACGAAGAAAATAAATTGACCTACGAAGAAAAAAGAAAATACTCAAGCATTCTAAGAGCACAGCTTTCTACAAAGGAACTCGCTTTACTTTTTGTTAATTGTTTAGATGGTGTTTCAGATTCAGGGCAATTTAAAAATCTTCTAGTAGAGTTTCAGATGCTAGAGCACCTGCCAATACAAAAACGTAAAAATGGCTATTCACTTGCTGGATCTAAAATAGCGATAGCTAGTGAGGACATGCTTTTGCAGTACAAAGAGAAAAAGGATATAGGAGTTAGTTTGAAGAAATATTATGGCGGGGCTTTTGGTACTAATGGGGGCGTTCCCTATAATCTCAGCCCTAACAAATCAATGAAGCCGACCGCTAACGCGTCGGCTGATTGAGGCGTTAAATGCCCAAGGAAGCTCGTGGATATTCTAAATAATCGAGAAATTGCAATTGCGATATGGCTTCTGGCAATTTCGATTTACATTTTTTCTTCCTCGAAAATGGCAGAGGTCAGAAACGCCTTCAAAGGCGTCATGGCAGCTTTATTTGTTCGACAAATAATGTCCGTCCTTTGTTTGATGGTTGCTTACATGTCAATAGTCATTTACTGGCTTTCTGATTTGGGGCTATGGAATTTTGAACAGCTAAAAAACACTGTTTTTTGGTGCGTTTCTGTTGGTTTCATCTCGCTATTTAAGCTTGAAAAAATCAAAAAAGATAAGCACTTTTTCAAGCATTCAGTTTTAGATAACTTGAAACTACTAGCGATTCTTCAATTTGTCGTTGGTGTATATACTTTTACTCTTTGGGTCGAGGTTCTGCTAGTTCCTTTTTTAGTATTATTGGGAGCTATGCTTGCTATTGCTGAAACCGACAGAAAACATCATCAGGTAAAGATGTTTCTAGAATATTGCCTATCTTCTTTCGGGGTAGTCTTAATCGTTTACACTTTGTACATGTTAATAACTAATTTTGGTGAATTTGGGAAAGAAAAAACTGCGTACGACTTCTTTGTTTCACCATTGCTGACTCTCTGTTACTTACCATTCGTTTTCTTTATGTTGGTTTATTCAACATATGAGCAGGTTTTTGTTCGTTTAAGGTTTTCAATACAAAGCCGGTTCCATAGATATGCTGCTAAATTCTATGCATTTATATTGTTCAATGTTCGGCTCAGTCTGCTTGAGCGATGGTCATTTCAAGTCGCCAAAGCAAACATAGAGTCACACTCGGATCTGATTGATACCTTTAAATATATATTTAAAGTGAGATATTCTGAGAAAAATCCAAAGGAAGTGCCAAAAGAGCATGGCTGGAGCCCTTACAAAGCTAAAGAGTTTCTCGTAAACGAAGGGCTGAGCACAGGATTCTATAATAAATCTTTCGAAGAAGAATGGCTTGCATCATCCCCAATGGAAGAATTTAGCGATGGTATTATCTCGGGCAATATCGCTTATTATGTTAAAGGTTCTGAAGACGTTGCAAAAGTACTTAAGCTTAAAGTGAACGTGAATGATGCTTCCAGAACCCATCAGGCATGTGAAAAGTTAGAGGCTATGGCAGAAGCTTTGAGTATCTCTAGCTTAAACCTACCTTTATCCGATGGTATGAAAAGTGCTATTTCAGGTTGTAATTCATATTCTGAGAAAGTTGAGGATAAGACAATTGCCTTGGTTGTAGAGCATTGGCCAAATCATAAGTTTAATGGGTTTGAACTCAAACTCCTGATCTCAAGCATTTAACAAAGCGCTGCTGTCGGACAAATTTTCCGCTGCGCTCCAAATTTGCAGCAGAGCACGGCGTTATGCGAATAATAAACAAGGAAGATCTACAACATTGTAGCGAATGGGGTCAAATCTTGACTTCACACATTAAGAATCTTCAATGTCCATTC
>CAXBKC010000521.1:0-2722 GCA_963975615.1 uncultured Oleiphilus sp. | reverse complement strand
GCTACTTCATCCAAGATTATGAACCCATGTTTCACCCCATGGGAGAAAACTACCTTATTGCCGAACAAACCTATGGCTTTGGTTTTACAGCGATTACGGCTGGGCCATGGCTCAAAAAGAAAGCACAAGATAAAGGCATGACTGCCTACGATTTCCCGCTCTGTGCTGATGAAACTGTTTACAGCGTAACAGAAGAAAAAAACTATACGGTTAAAGACAAGCTCAATATCGCCTTTTACTCAAGAAGCTATACACCAAGGCGTGCAGTCAGGCTGGGTATCGCCGGCCTTAACGAACTGGCCAAGCACAATGACAATATTCATGTGCACTGTTTTGGGCAAGATGACTTACCAGTCGAACCTGAATTTAACTACACTAACCACGGTATATTAACTCCGCAAGAACTTGCCTCACTTTATAATTCTTGCGATATAGGCGTTGTTTTCTCAGCTACCAACTATTCACTGATCCCTCTTGAGATGATGGCCCATTGTGGAGTTGGATGTTGAAAGTACTCGCTATGTGTTTGGTGAAGATGTTGTCACTTTTGCCCAGCCTAATGTGCCCGCCATTGCAAAGGGTGTTCAGTCACTTATAGATAACCCTGCCAAAAGAGAAGTTCAGATCCAGGCAGGCTTGGCCTTTTTGCAAAACATCAGTTGGGAGAAGGCTGCGCAGAATGTCAATGACGCACTCTACACCGAGCTGGACAAAGAAAATTATACACCGCTGGATATCAACAGCATCACCAACTCCGGCTTTTCAGCAGAAACCCATGCAACCGTCGTGATCCCCACACTCAATGCTGTCGGTGAAATCGACCCGCTACTGGACAAACTCTTAACACAAAAAACATCGTTTAGCTTCGATGTACTAGTCATCGACAGCGCCTCAGATGATGGAACTCAGCAGATACTTGAACGCTATGCTAGTCAACATGACTGCATTAGCTACATTGGCATCCAGCGTTCAGAATTTCAGCATGGCAAGACCCGTGATATGGGGATTGAAAAGGCAAAAGGGGATTATGTCGCTTTCTTAACCCAAGATGCTTTGCCCTATGATCAGCATTGGCTGGAAAAGTTGATAAAGAGCTTTGGTGTAGATGAAAAAATCGTTGGTGTCTTTGGCAAGCACAAAGCCTATGAAGCGCATTCAGCCTTTGTAAAGCGTGATATATACAACCATTTTAAACACTTTGAAATGTTGCCACAGATCTACTCATGGCACGACGCTATGCCTTCACATATAGAGCGAGGCTCGCTAGAGTGGCAAATGAAGATGATGTTTTATTCTGATAACAACTCAGCCATTTGTAAGCAAGCTTGGCAAAGCATTCACTACCCACATATAGATTGGGGTGAGGATCAAGTATGGGCATGGACCATCGTGCAGTTAGGATTAAAGAAATACTATGCTAAAGATTCCATCGTGTATCATTCTCACGATGATACCTATGAGACTAGGCTTAAAGTCAGTAGTATAGAAAGAGATTTTTTTTACAATAACTTTGGGGTTAAGCTCATCAGCGGCGAAGAACATGCAGAGCAAACCAAACGAGCACAAGATAGAAACGATGCCAACTATGCCGCTCTGAAAGGCGTAAGCCAAGAGGAATTAGAAAAGCAAATGCTTTTAAATGAAGCTTCAGCTGTTGGGCGTAGTGGTTTTCAAATCTAAAAGGAGATAGAGAATGGAAAAAGTGGCAGTATTTGGCGCACAAAAAGGCGCAAGAAAAAAAGCTGATGATATTAAGTTAAAACTAAATATGTCAGGAAATAATTTTGGTAACTATTTAATTGGCTATTCAGTAGATAAGCAAGTAGAGAATTGTGATTTTTTTCGGTTTTCCGATAAGTTAGACTTTGAATCAATCAATTCAAATTACGACCGAGCAGTAATTGCTTCTGCAAATTTTATCAGTTCTGAACAGGATTTAGGAAAGTGGGCAGATGTTCTTGAAAATTTAGACATGCCAATTACGCCTATTGGTTTAGGAGCGCAGGCACTTAGCACATCTGATACAATAAAAATAAATACAGGGACTGAAAGATGGCTTAAAATTGTTTCTGAAAAAAGCGTTAGTATAGGTGTGAGAGGTGAGTTTACAGCTGATGTCTTATCTAACCTTGGTATTAAGAATGTCGATGTTATTGGGTGTCCTAGTGCTTTTATGAGTTTGGATAGCAATTTCTCTATTGATACAAAATTAAAGTTGGATGATACATCTGTCTCTCAGTCACGTATTTTAGTTCATGGAGCACCAAGACAAAATCAAATGTATTACATAGATTTTCTATTTGATACCTTTGGTGAATATGATGCGAAATTCTTAGTGCAGAGCGAATCTAAATTACTTAAATTACAAGCCGGTGAAATAGGTATTGATGAGTTTAAAGATAATTACATGAACATGAAGAATCGTTCGATCCCATCTAGACAAAATCTTGTCGATAACGCGGTTTATTTTGAAGATGTAGATGTGTGGAAGGAATACTTAAAAACGGTAGATTTTTGCATTGGTGGGCGATTTCACGGCAATATGTTGGCGGCCCAAATGAAGGTGCCTGCTCTTTGGATTGTTCATGATACTAGAACAATGGAGTTTACAGACTTGTATTCTTTTCCTTCTGTGCATATGGACGAGTTGGTTAAGTTGTCAAAGAGTAAAATCTTAGATAAATTTACTTATGAAGGTTTTAATAAAAAATAAAAAGCCCTT
>CAXBKC010000520.1:0-2736 GCA_963975615.1 uncultured Oleiphilus sp. | reverse complement strand
AAGCTAATATTTAATAATATGTTAGTGTTTTGTTTCTTTTAATTGAGTTGATGTGGTCTTTAAGTTTTATATTTGAGGTGTTCGTGATGAAACTTGATCGTTTGGATAGGAAAATACTCTCCCAGCTTCAAGCAAACGGAAAAATTAGTAATTTGGAATTGGCTGAAAAAGTCGGGCTCTCGCCCTCGCCTTGCGCGCGTCGCGTCAAGCAGCTAGAAGATAGCGGGTTATTATTAAAAACTGTGACCCTTTTGAATCGAGATATGTTGGGCTTGAAACTGACGGCCTTAGTTCAAGTTAGTATGGATAGGCACACACCAGATCGTTTTGAGGCATTTGAAGAAACCTTGGAAGGCTGTCCTGAAGTACTTTCGTGTATGTTGATTACCGGACAATCTGCCGACTATATGATTGAGGTTTTAGTAAGTGATATGGATGCCTATCAAGCATTTTTATTAGGTAAACTAACGCGCATTCCGGGTGTCAGTGGTGTTCATTCTAGCTTTGTGCTGCGCAAAATCATTAACCGAACGGAAGTGCCTTTGGGTCATTTGCTTTAGCTTGTGCGTCAGATGTCTCTGAGACTGTTATTTGGGTTTGATGAAGGCTAAACTACGGCGCATAATTTTATGAGTAAAGAGCAATAAAGTACAAAGAGGTGGAGCATGACAAATAAAGTAGTAGTGATTTACTCAGGTGGTATGGATTCGTTTACCTTGCTGAATCAAGCAATCGCCCAAGGTAAACGCGTCTACGCCTTATCATTTAATTATGGTCAGAAGCATTCTAAAGAATTACATTATGCTCAGAAGGTTTGTGATGATTTAGGCTTACCACACAAAATTGTTGATATCACACCGATTCATCAGCTTCTGATGGGCTCGTCTCTGACAGATGATATTGAAATTCCTGAAGGTCACTACGAAGAAGAAAGTATGAAATCTACCGTGGTGCCTAATCGTAATATGATCATGCTTTCATTGGCGATTGCCTACGCGGTGTCGCTTAAGGCAGAAGCAGTGTACTACGGCGCTCATGGTGGTGATCATGCAATCTACCCAGATTGTCGACCAGAGTTTATCCAGAAAATGGATGCGGTTTCCAAAATTGCTAACTATGAACCGGTTGAAATTATTGCGCCTTTCCAGAATATTAATAAAACTGAAATTCTCAGCAAGGGTCTTGCGATGGGCTTGGATTATTCCAAAACCTGGACTTGTTATAATGGCCGCGAGCGAGCCTGTGGAAAATGTGGTGCTTGCCAAGAGCGCTTAGAAGCCTTCCGCGATAACGGCTTAACTGACTCGCTAAAATATGAATGATTGCTAATTAAGCAGGAGCAAAGCATGGCAAGATACGCAATTGGCGATGTTCAGGGCTGCTTTGATTCCTTAAAGGCTTTGCTCAAAAAAATAAATTTCGATTCGACCCAAGATGAATTATGGTTTGCTGGCGATTTAGTGAACCGCGGTCCAAAATCGCTTGCTTCTCTACGCTTTATTAAGCAGCTTGGCGAAAATGGCGGCTTGCCAGCGAAAGTGATTCTGGGTAATCACGATCTGCACTTATTGGCGTGTTACCACACAGATCGAAAGGCAAAAAAGAAAGATACCTTCTCTGATATCCTAAGTGCATCAGATTGTGATGAGTTGATGGCTTGGTTAATTCGCCAGCCATTAATGCACTGGGACAAACAATCCAACTTTGTGATGACTCATGCGGGTATTCCGCATATCTGGGATGTTGAAAAAGCCTACAGTCTTAGTCAGGAAGTGTTTCAAGCCCTTCAGGGTTCTAACCTACGAGTATTTTTTGAAAATATGTATGGTAATTCACCAGCGCTTTGGTCAGATGATTTATCGGGTTTTGCTCGTCTTCGCGTCATTACCAACTACTTCACCCGAATGCGTTTTGTCAGGCCAGATGGCGCATTAGATTTTTCTGCTAAAGAAGATTTAGATTCTGCGCCAGACGGATTTGCCCCTTGGTTCAGTTTCCCACCAAAAAATAACACCCGGTTTATATTTGGGCACTGGGCAGCATTAAGTGGCAAAACGGCTTATGGAGACCAATTTCAAGCGATAGATACCGGCTGTGTTTGGAACGGACAATTAACGGCGCTCAATTTAGATACTTTGGAAAGATATAGTTGCACAAGTGTAGAAATTTAAGCGGATAAAAATGTTTAGAGGAAGAGTAAAACGTGACAGCAAATATTATTCCTTTAGTCTACTCAGGCTATTATCCGGGACGCGCTTTACCATGAGTATTCCGGGAACCGAAATTTTCCGCTGCTACGATGATCTCGGGCCTATTCGAGTATTTGAAGAAGGAACAGTCCGCTTTTTGGCGTTTGGCGAAGACTCCCAACAAAGTGCCATCGACCTGACCCGCCCCAGTGATCTTGCTTTTGAATATACCCAGGCTATGTTGCTTGGGCTTATTTACGTTCCTGAGCCCAAACGTATTACCTTACTTGGTTTGGGTGCGGGCAGCATGGTGCATGCGTTTAGACAGTATTCCAAAGAGTTGTTGATTGATGTTGTGGAATTAAGGCCTCTAGTGATTAAAGTCGCGCACGACTGGTTTGATCTGCCAACAGACGACGAGAGGTTAAATCTGTTTCCCGAAGATGCCAAGGCTTATATGGCCGAGTTTTATGGTGAGACAGATATGATCCTGGCGGATATTTATAACGACGATGGCATGCTAGATATACAGCTGAACGCATCATTC
>CAXBKC010000519.1:0-2747 GCA_963975615.1 uncultured Oleiphilus sp. | reverse complement strand
GATTCGTGGATAATAAAATCCGGATAATTAAAAAACTTGGTGCGTAAAATTGGAATTAAGTTTCTATCTAACTCAACCACTTGAAGCTTGCCTTCATTGGCTTCAAGCAAAGGCTCCGTTAATGCGCCTAAACCTGGTCCGATTTCTACAATACGATCGCCAGGAAGGGGATTAATACCACTGATGATTTGATCAATCACAATTTCGTCGTGCAGAAAGTTCTGCCCAAAACGTTTACGTGCCTGATGCCCTGCTTTTCTGTGTGGCTTAGCCATTCTACTGTCTACCTGAATAATAAATTAGGTGATACTTTCTACTTAGAAAATAAATTGTGCGTTTCAAACTTGAACTGATGTCGCTCGTACCATTTGCTCGGCTAAACGGATTGCCGTTTTAAAACTTCCTGCGTCTGCAGTGCCTGTTCCGGCTAAATCGAGTGCTGTGCCATGATCAACCGATGTCCTGATCATTGGAAGGCCCAAGGTGATGTTAACCGATTCACCAAAGCCATCAAATTTGAGAACGGGTAAACCTTGATCATGGTACATCGCTAACACGGCATCGGCTTGTTCAAGATACTTCTTATTAAACAAGGTATCAGCAGGTAATGGCCCTATCAGTTTGGCTGATTCGTTTTCAAATTCAGCCATAACCGGGCGGATAATATCTATTTCTTCTCGGCCCATGTGCCCATCTTCACCAGCATGAGGATTCAGGCCTGCCACTAAGATACGCGGTTCAGAAATCCCAAACTTATGCTGTAAGTCATTAATTAGAATGCTCATAACTTCGCGAAGGCTATCTTGCGTAATTGACTGTGCAACGTCTTTTAAAGGTAAGTGAGTGCTAGCTAAAGCAACACGCATTCGTGGGCTTGCTAACATCATCACGACTTTATTTACGCCACAACGCACCTGTAAATGCTCAGTATGCCCGGTAAATGGAATACCTGCCTCATTCACCACACCTTTGTGTAAAGGCCCTGTGACTAACGCTGAAAAGCGACCATTCAAACAACCATCAATTGCTAAGTCCAGACAACGCAATACATAAGGTGCGTTTTTAGAATTAAGCTGACCGGGCTCACAGGCTTCGGCTAGGGCGACATCTTGAACAACTAAGGTATTTTGTGGAAGCGATGAAAAAAGGGACTCATCAAATGAAGCATCAAAATCAATAATTGATAGCGTTATCCCTAACAGCTCAGCTCTATTTTGCAGCATGCGCTTATCAGCCATAACAACCATGGGCGCAGTAAAGCCTTCCTGAAGCATTTGCAGGATCAGTTCAGGGCCAACGCCTGCTGGCTCCCCCGGTGTAATCACCAAAGGTTTTATGGATGGTCCTTGATAGTCAGACATACATTAATCTTCTTCAGGACGATGCTTAGGGTCTTTAATATCAATAAACGCTTCGTGCTTTATTTCGAGCAACCAATGGGATAGTTCTTCTTCATATTTTCGACGATGCAGTACTTGCTGAGCCTGATTGGACTGAATCATTTCTCCCATATCTTGAGAACGTCGGTCTTCAACTTGAAGCACATGCCAACCAAACTGTGAACGGAATGGTTCGCTATACTGGCCTTTCTTTGTTTGCTCCATCATTTGTTCAAATTCTGGCACCATCTGGCCTGGCGAGACCCAACCTAAGTTACCACCATCGATCGCAGACACAGCATCATCAGAATTAGAGCGTGCGATTTCAGCAAAATTATCACCCCCTAAAATTCGTTCATATAGCTTATCGATAATTTCTTTTGCTTCGTTATCCGTTCTAATAGTGCTCGGTGCAATCAGAATATGCCGAACTTGAGTTTGCTCGACCAATTGCTCTTGACCACCACGCTTATCCAAAACACTAATAATGTGGAAACCACTACTTGTTCGAATAGGCAAAGAGGGTTCTTTGATCGCCAGAGCAGGGATAATATCTTGAGCAATAGTCGGTAATTCTGTTTCTTTACGCCAACCGATAATACCTCCGTCGAGCGCTTGACGGCCATCTGACTTTGCCACTGCCACTTTACTAAAGTCTTCACCTGTTCGAAGCTCTTTTAAAATATCTTGAGCTCGAAGTTCTGCCTTAGCAATTTCCTGTTCAGAGGCATTTTCAGCCAGCGCAACTAAAATATGACCAATTAAATATTCAGCACCTGAACGCGTTCTTCCTTCTTTGGATGCTAAGAAGTTTTTAACTTCTTGCTCTGTTACTCTTACTCGGCGGTCAACCTCACGCTTTTGTATGCGACTTATAATCATTTCTCGACGAATCTGCTCTCGTGCACCCGTATAATTTTCGCCCTCTAAAGCAAGCTGAGCTTCAAATTGCTCAAGCGTCATACCATTTCCGTTCGCAATATTTTCAAGCGTCTCATTTAATTGTTCATCGGGCACTCGAATGCCTGCTCGATTTGCTAACTGAAGTTGAATACCTTCAATAATTAATTGGTCGAGTACGCGCTGTTCGACAACATCATCGGATGGTAAAGGTGTACCTTGTCGCGATAGACGGTTCTTAATCGAAACCACTCGCTCCGTTAGCTCAGACAACATAATGATGTCATCATCAACGATGGCGACTATTTTATCGACAAGTTGAGGTGTTTTTGCCCCCGACTTTTTTTCTTTTATCGCGGTATCTGAATATGTCGAGGTACTTATCAGAGACAGGGAAACCAGGACAAAAAAGAGAGCCACTTTCATGGCCTGTAAACGTAAAAAAACTGAATATTGATAAGCCATTTG
>CAXBKC010000518.1:0-2748 GCA_963975615.1 uncultured Oleiphilus sp. | reverse complement strand
TTCAGTTAAGACGGCGTAGCTAGACGCGAGTTGCTCTAAGATAATATCGTCAACATCCAGATCACACCTCTGAACACACTTTTCGATATTTTGTGCCGCATTAACTGCACACGTTACCAAATGAACTTTTGCCTCTAACCTGACACCGGACATCCCTAAAGGCTCTTTAATACCCTCTTGGTTATCAATCACATATTCCTGAGGCAATATATGTAGTACTTTTTGATCTGCTGGAATTGCCACCGCTTGAGCAGCGTCAATGACGCGATCAATATCAGCCTGGGCAACTTCACGATCCCTTACTGCAACAATGCCGTGCGAGTTCATACTACGAATATGACTTCCTGCAATACCTGCATAAACAGAGTGTATCCGACAGCCAGCCATCAGCTCAGCTTCTTCAATTGCACGCTGAATAGCATTTACAGTCACCTCGATATTGACGACCACCCCTCGCTTTAAACCTCTTGAAGGGTGAGAACCGATACCCACTATTTCAACTAATCCCTCACTATTTTTCTTGCCTACAATAGCAACAATTTTTGAGGTGCCAATATCCAAACCTACGGTTAATTCATTTTCTACTGAGCCAGCCATCATGGTGTTCCCAAGTTACTTATTCTGCTAATTTGAAACTAAATTCTTTGTTCTTTGCTCTTTATTTTTTTTCTGACTTTTCTTTCCACTCTACTGCGATACCATTTGGGTAACGCGTATCAAGCCTTTCAATACTATTTATCGCTATATTGCTTTTTGGCATTAACAGCTTTCCCACTCTCTCAAGTTTGTCATCTAGTGATCTTCTTGTATCACCCGCTAAATCAATATGCCCTAGCGTGACATCGATATCATTTGACAACTTCAACTCCCAAGCACCGCGCAAATTCTGCGTTAGCTCAACTGGCTCCAACTTAGAGATAACTAACTCTTGCTGGATATACCGAAAAAGTTTATACATTTCTAAACGATCTTGGTCATCTAGCGGCCCTTGATAATTAAGAACAGGTAATGGCAAAGTTGTCTCTACGTTCGAAGGCGTGAACAGCTGACCTTGGGCATTAATAAAGCCTTCTTGATTCCAATAACTAACAGCTACCTGCTCTTCAATAACAACATTAATCTCACCGGGCCACACTCGGGATACAGTCACTTGATAAACCCAAGGAAGTAGCTCGATATAGTCCTTCACTGCATCTAAATCTGTGCTTAAAAAACCCTCTCCAACAAAGCGACTAACATGCTCTTTCAGTTGTTCTGAATCTAAATAACTAAACTGACCAACAATACTCATTCTCTGTACAGGGTGGTCCACCACTTGAACAAGTTTGTCTTTTTCACTTATGAAAACAATAGCGCTTATCAACAGTACCAATACCAACATGCTTCGCTTTAACATTCGGATAAAATGCTCTTTAGACATCTCGTCGACACTTGGAATCACAATTTTGGATACTGATTCAGCTCTCACTTTAATCTACCCTTTTGTCTGCGCTAAAATAGCAAGAACTAAGTCATCAAAACCCATACCCTGAGCTTTAGCTGCCATTGGAACAAGACTGTGACTAGTCATACCTGGAATAGTATTTACTTCTAACAACCAAAACTGACCATGAGCATCTCGCATTACGTCAACACGCCCCCAACCAGAACAACCTAAAGCATGAAATGCTCTTTCAGACAAATGTCCTAGACTTTCTTCCTCTGCCTTACTTAAACCGCTAGGCATAAGATATTGCGTATTATCTGACTCGTATTTTGCTTCGTAATCATAGAAAACATGATCTGTTTTTAGACCAATGACTGGCATTGCTACGCCATTTAACAAACTAATCGTAAATTCACTACCTTCAATCCACTGTTCAAGTAATACCTGCTCATCCATCTCTAAGGCTGCATCGACTGCACTTTCTAATTGAGTCTGATTACTCACCTTAAATACACCAATCGATGAGCCTTCTCTTGAGGGTTTCACCGCTAGAGGAAAACCAATTAAAGAGACTAATTGGGTCAATAAGGCTGAGTCTTTCTTTTCAACATAGCTAAATTTAGGTGTAGGCAAGTTCATTCCCTGCCACAGGTATTTAGTTCGAGTTTTATCCATTGCGATGGCAGAGCCCATTACACCACTTCCGGTATAGGGAATTTCCAGCGCTTCAAGCACACCCTGTATTGTTCCATCTTCACCACCGCGACCGTGCAGCGCTAAAAAAATACGATCCAGTGGCAAGGCCTGGATAATACTTTGGATATCGCCTTGAAAATCAATACCAACAGCATCAACACCTGAACGCAGCAAACTATCCAAGACCGCTTGACCACTGTTAAGAGATACCGCGCGCTCTGCTGAACACCCTCCCATCAACACAGCCACACGACCTAATTCCTGGATACTCTGTTTCATTTGTTGGCAAACCCTAAATTGCTTTCTGCTAAGGAAACGGCAATTTGCCCAACATTGCCCGCCCCTTGCGTTAATAATAAATCGCCATCTTGCAGAATTTTTGCAAGTACATCTTTTATGTTATTTGTTGCTGCATCTGGAGATGCCCCGGCTTCAATAAAAATAGGCTCTAAAGTACTGCGTTGTCGAATGCTACGGCATAAGGCTCGACTGTCAGCACCAGGTATAGCTTTTTCGCCTGCGGCATAGACATCCATAATTAGGAGCACATCTACGTCAGCCAAAACTTTCACAAAGTCTTCGTATAAATCACTTGTTCGGCTATAACGATGCGGCTGAAAAATCAT